>JAGRHM010000170.1 GCA_020445005.1 Candidatus Competibacteraceae bacterium
GGTCAACAGGGTCAACAGGGTCAACAGGGTCAAACACTTTTACTACTCCTCTCTCTCCTTGTTCTCTCCTGTCCATAGCTGCTGTTCAGTCCCCCAATACCAATGAGTTCTCACTCTCCTGGAGAGAATCAGTCCCCGCCAACCGTCAGGGTCATCAACCGCCGGCAAGGTGACCGGCAAACTCAGCTTCAACTTTTTGCTCAACATTGCTCAATCCTCATTTTTTCATATGAATTCAATTATTTACACAGACACGGAGGGGGGAGAATCTGCGGTTACAGAAGGAACGGAAGGAACGGAACCAGAAAAGGCTATTTTTGAGCTTGAAAATGGTTCGCGAGAAAAATAGCCATTTTCGGTTCCGTTGGTTCCGTTGGTTCCGTTGTCGGCTAATACCGCCACAAGATCAGCATTCACGTCCTTTGCGACAGGCGTCCATCGCTCTAACGCGACGGGCGATAGCCGCGATAGTGCATCGAAGTATTCAGTGCCCGCCGCGTCGTTATCCACAGCAACAATCACTTGCCGATGCGCCGCCGTCGCCAACAACTCAGCCAACAGCGCCCGTTGCCGTTTGCCAAGGCCGCCACCAAAGGCGACATAGGCTAAGGGCCATAGCGCGTCTGTGGCATCGCCGCCGTACAAGGCATGGAAGCTCAAGCAATCTATTGGGCTTTCACAAATAACCACACGCGCCGCCGCGTCCAAATTGCCGGAAGTCCACAAGCTCTTTTTCCCGCCTTTGGAAAACACCTTCACGCCAGCGCCGCGAATCTCAAGCCCGGTCAGCGCGCCGTCCTCGCGGTAGGGAAACAGACAATAGCCCTTGCTGGATACCCGCCAGCAATCCAGAAACCGGGAATCATTCAAGGTGCCGGAAGGAAGCCCACGGGATAACAGGTAGGGATGTACTGGACGCCAGTAACTGCGATTCCAGCCGGATTCAATATGCTGGCGTGCAGTTTCGGAATCAGCGCCGCTGATAGATGAAGGAAATTCGTCGGTAGGAAGTGGAAACTTATCCCATTGCGCCATTGCGCCGCTGTCCAGTTTCAGCACGGCGCAATGAAAATCGCATTGCTCTTCACTCATGATGAAGTCAATCGCGCTGCCTTGCGGGCCGGGCCGCGCGCCCACGGTGCAAAATACCCAGTGGTCGCCATCGCGTTTCAACAAGATGTGATCGCTATCGCGTTTCATTACCAGGCTGTTGGATGAACTGCGCTCGCTGAGCTGGTACCCATACCGGGCCGCCAGTTCTGGTAAGTCGAGGTTCTTGAGTGCAGCAAGGTTAGCCATGCGCGTCGCTCCCGGTGGCAATCCAACGCCCGTCCTGTCGAACAATCACGCCCGCCTTTCGCAGCATCGCCAAGTCCATTTGAATCAGCTTCGGCGTCGCGCCCTTTTTGCCGTTACCGCCGATGTGGCGGGCAATGTCATCGTCCCGCGCGCCGAATGCGCCCGCACCGGTGATGTGCGTCAAGATGCGCCCTGGACGTGAATCCGGCGAAAAAGTCCTATTTCCACTTCCTACCGAACAGAGTCCTTCACTTGTTACCTTCGTGGATTCTGGCGGTATGGTTTCTTCTATTGCGCCATTGCGCCGGTATTGCGCCAAAAGATTTGGCGCAATGGGAGAATCGGGAGAAAGAGAAACGGCATCTATTGCGCCGTTTTCTTTTTCTCTATAGGGCGGCGCAATAATAACGGATGGCGCAATAAGCGATTTTGCCGACTCTGATGGCATCGGTTTTTCGTCTATTGCGCCGGAAGGCTTGGCGCAATACCGGCAAGGATGCAGATAAGTTTTTCGAGCGCCGCGTTGCTGTTCTTTGGGCAGGGTAGCGGTCAAAATGCGTTCGCTGGTTTCCAGAATCGCCAGCGCCGCGCGCAACCGTTGCCGGGTCAATCCGGTTTTTCCTGAGTCCTCCAAAGAGCGCGCTGTATAGCGCCGTCCTTGATCCAACTCGGATACCAGGAATGCATCAATAGTGGCGGCGTCTCGTGTTGCTAATTCATCTTTGCTGATGCGTTCTTCAATGACATGATCGAAGTGATACCCGGATCGCCGGATAAAGATGTTGGGTTGCGGTGCGCAATAACTGAGTTTCGCGCGCGCCAAGATGAAGCCGCTTTCGCCTTCCTGTAAGGTAAAACCGTCCGGGAGCGCAAAGGGCGAGTCGTCGCCCAAGGTGGAAAGAATCGTCACCATGCGCGCGCCGTCCGCAAAGGCAGAACCGCCACGCCCGGCATATTGGTCTATTGCGCCATTGCGCGCATTGGCCTTGCCGGTGTGGTGGGTAATGCGGACGCAGCAGTTCAGCCCGCGAATGATGCGCCGGGCCGCCAAAACAACCGCCTGTTCCGCGTCATTCACCAACCGCTCGCCAGGGCCGAAGGAAATTGCCGGATCGAAAACAACCTGAACGATGCCTTGATCTTTGAAAGTGGCAACGATGTCGTCTGCAAGTGTCGTCAACTGGATATTTCCAGCGGAATCTAGGCAGGCCAGCCGGGCTACTTGATCCGATACATCCCAAACAGCAATGCTGGCGACTGCTCGCGCCCGCTCAACATCCGTTAAGCGCAGTGCGTCCATGACTTCCCGCAACCGGGCCGCGAAAAGCTCGCGAGAATCTTCGGCGGTAATAAACAGCGTCTTACCGGGCTGCGCAACCCGATTGCCCCAAACTGGAAAACCCAATGCGATGCAAACCGCCTCATGAATCAGCATCGTGGTTTTGCCGGTTCCGCCAGCGGCGCAAACTAGCGCCAAATCAGCATAAAGGTAGTTTTCAACAAAGCAGGTGGGAGCCAGTCGGGCCGCTGCCAATTCTTCATGGGAAAAAGGCTGAAATTCAGGCGCATGAACAACCGCCAGCGCCGCCGGTTTAGATTGATTCAGCTTGCAATTTTGCGTTGTTAGGTCTAGCATGAACATACCTTTTTACTGTTTAAAGATTGCCCGCCGCCCAATGGCGGGTTTTTTTTGCTCGTTGAAAGCCGGCGTAGCTGTGGTACAATCCCAGATGCCACAAAACAAAACGCTCGCGCGTTGTGCCAAGCACAGCCGCCGTCCCGGACGTAAACACGCGCCCTGGACGTAAAAGCGCCCTGGTTTTGTGCCATCGCTTGCTGGCGATGCCTTGCTCTGCTCAAGCAAAAATCCTGATCCCGTCCGGTCTCGCAAACTGGACGGCGATCACCCTCTTATAGCTCTATTCCCTTGTTACCGCAAGGTCATTTTTGCGTCTGTTTTCAACGTATTATAGGCGTATATAATATCACTTTGTTTTTAGCTGCTTACGGTGATAGCGAAAAGCGGTCGCAGTAATGCCCAAAATCATCGCTGCAACAGCGGGCTTAACGTCCGGCGCCAAGGCCAGTAACGCCTGAACGCGCGCATGGGTCACCGGTTGCGTCGGCTTAGCTACCGCCTGTTCCGCCTCGATCCTTGCGGTTAAGCCGTGTTGCAGTGTCCCGGCTATCGCGCTTGCGGTCTTAATACAATCGGCTTGATCGGCAATGCAGGCCGCTTGACCAGCGAGTATCGAAGTTAAGTGCTTCACTAAAATTAATGACTGATGATAATTAATTTTGTCGTTATCTTTCATGACGGCTTCACCCGGTTTAGCAGTTGGCTCAAAGTTTTTTCAGTCCATGCCGGACTCGCGTCAACTCGGTTGCCGGTCTTTCCTGGAATCTTATCCGGTGTCCATCCCCGGTCATTTAACCCGTCCGCAATTTGCTTAAAGCTTAGCCCCTGCTCCCGCCGTTCCCGAACCAGCGCCGCCAGCGCCGCCCGGTCACTGGGTATTGGCGAATCTATAATCGAGTTAGATTGATATAGATTTTGACTAGATTGTTGTTCCAAGGCCGCTATGCGGCTTTCCAAATCCCCCACGATTTTCAAGAGGGCGGCATAGCACTTTTCTGAAATGGGTTCGGGTTCGGGCTGGTAGGTATCAATCATCCGCTCCAAGATCGTGGTCAGGGTGATGCCTGGCTTGGCGGTCAACTCTTTCAGCCGCCGATAATGGTCTTTGCTGATCCAAACTGAAAATTGTTTCTGATACTCTCGCTGGCTCATATCTACCTCAAAAATAGTCAATTTCTACACATGAGGTAGATCATGTTAAATGCATCTAGTTCAGCAATCTTCAAAGAGGCAAGCATGATGAATGATCTAACGCAAACCAGTTTTGATTATGCGGCGCTGCCGGCTGAAGTCGCCACCAAGGCGCAAATCGCCGCCAGTAATATCAAGCTCCGTCTCAAGCGCACGGTCGAGGACATCATTGAGATTGGCCGGGAGTTGACGGCGGTAAAAGCTGAGTTGCCGCATGGACAGTTTGAGATTTGGATTAAAAACGAATTTCAAATGAACCGCGAAATGGCTAATAACTTCATACAGGTGGCTATTAGGTTTGGTGGTCAAATGTCAGATTATCTGACATTTAAACCAACGGTACTCTACGCCCTGGCCGCTCCTTCAACTCCTGAATCCGTGGTCGAGAAAGCGATTGAAAAAGCGGAGTCCGGGGAGAAGGTCAGCGTTGAATGGGTCAAGCGCGAGAAGGAACTGGAAAAGGCGCTGGCGGATGAAAAGCGGCGTTCCGAAGAATGGCGGCAACAATCGTTCAGGGAGCGCGATGAAAAACGGGAAGCGCAACGTCAAGTTGATCTGCTGAAATCCGCCGAAAAGCCGGAACCGGACTCGCGTCAAAAAATCGTCAAAATAGATAAAATCGTTCCTGATAACGGCCCTAATCATGAATTTGGTGCAGCGCAACATTCCTCAAAAGCCCGGTCAATCCGCGCCAACAGCGCCAGCACGCGCGTCATGGCGTCGCGCTTTGCAACCGGCGTTCGGATACCCGTCCCGCCAATGGATAGGGTACGCAGTTCCCCCGATTTGACCCGCGCCCAGGTTTCCGGGTCACTGACATGAATCCCCACGAGCCACCCCGAAAAGCCCAAATCAATCCCGAGCGCCCGCTGTAGCTCCCGCGTAAAGACCATGCTTTCCACGACATCCCCGGTTTTAGGGGAGCCGTGCATCGTCTTGGCAATGCGCGCATCCCGGACAAACCGTTGCGCCATTTTGACCACTTCCCGTTCACTAATCCGGTCGCCCTGCTTATCGACCACCGGTTGACCGGATTTCTCGTAAACGGACGCCCAGCCATAGACCATCTGCTGTTCTTCAGAAATTCCTCCGACATTAAATCTCTTCAATATCGTTGCCTTCATCTTACAATCCTCCTACTACATGTCGTGTGATATAAACCGCGTTAATACGCCCGCCGCCGCCGCTTTTGTGGGCGGCGTTGCGGGCTTTAACCGCTTTTTCCGCCGACGCTAAATCGGCATGATATACCGTTTTTATACTGATCACCGGCAACCGGCGTTGCTGGTTTTCCAGGTCGTCCAATCGGGTCAATAACCGATTTATCCGGGTATTACCCGTCGCGTAAGCATTCAATGCTGCGTCCCCCGCTCGGAGTCCATCACAATCGAAAGGATCGCCTTTCTGTATTGATCTATCGCTTCGTAATGACTTGCTTTAAACGCTTCTGTTAAGGCTTGAACAGCTTGTCGGTCAACGCGCATTGCTTCCAAAAAAAGGTTAGCTCTAAAAGCCGCACTTGGCTCAGTTTCAAGAATTGACAAGATTTCCGCTAACATTTCATCACGGGTCATCAAATCAAGATCGCTATTCATGATTGTTCCTCCAATGCCCTAATTCGTGCTTCAAGCGCCGCTAATAGGTCGGGGTCAACCGGGCGCATGGCGGGAACGACGCGCTCAAGCAGCAAGCGCGACGCGCTGGCATCCCCCGCCAGCGCCGCTTTCACCAGGGCATCAATAATCGCCGGCAGGTTCCGGCTAATGCGCGCCCTGGCTTTGCTGACTGCGCAATCAGGCCGCCGCCCTCGCGGGTTACCGGATTGCCCCGGTTGCCATTGGCCGCTGTTGATGCTCGCCATGCCTGTTCTCGCCTCCTAACAGGGGTTCTACGCCCTTTTCGACTTAGCCCCGTCTCCCACTATCCCCTGACCCGTTAAGCCGCCATTTCGGCAACACAGGCGGTTTCAGACACAAGAAAGGGTTGAGGATCGCCCGCCAGTACGCGCGCCAGCGATCGACAAGAATCAACCTCGAAGTCAGAGGCCATGAGCGGCTTAACGTACTGATTGGATACCCGATAGAACGCACCGGAGTCGCCTAATAACTCGGTTATAAGCGACTTTTGCCTGTCCCCGCTTTGGCTATCCACCGCGCGGATCGCAGCCTGCAAGGCGCATTTCAAGGCGAAAGGCGCGCGATCCCGCCGGGTCGGGACCCCTTCATTTTTGAGCGAGTCGTAGCTTTCCAGCCAGTCCCGCAGCGCCGTCGCCAACCCCGCCAGCGCCTTATCGACCGCCAGCGTTGCCGCCTCACGCTTGCCGGCTAATGCGGTTAAGACGACGGCCCGCGCTTGATCACGGCGGTTCGTCAAAATCCCGGCGGCCCGCTCGTGCCCGGCTTCGGCCTGCTCCCGGGCTGCTGTGAGGTTCGCTAGTTCCGCCGCCAGCGCGGCCAACTCCTGGTCAATCGCCGCCTGTCGGCCAAGCGCCGCTTTGTCGCCAGTCAGCGCCGCCAGGGCCAGGGATTCCCGTTCTTTCGCGAGCGCCGCTAAATTTGCGTTACACGTAGCGCGCATCGCGGTGATGGACTTCATCAGTCCCCGCCAACCGTCAGGGTCATCAACCGCCGGCAAGGTGACCGGCAACGTCAATTTCTTCTCTTTCATCGTCTTAACCTCAATAATCAATAACTTATCATAAAGCCATTGAAAGTGGCTTCATGAGTTTCGGTTTTTGTGACCCCCTTGACCCCCTTGACCCCCTTGCTCGTAATTTTATGAAAAATATAAGAAATCAAGGGGGTCATCTATTTCTTCATTTGACCCCCTTGACCCCCTTGCTTTTGACATATGTCACACAAAAAGTATAAGAGGGTCAACAGGGTCAACAA
>JAGRHM010000171.1 GCA_020445005.1 Candidatus Competibacteraceae bacterium
CGTTTTCCGATCCCATGGCGGACGGGCCGGTCATCCAGAAAGCCTGCGAGCGGGCGTTGGCCCAGGGCATGTCGCTAAGACAAGTGTTGGATCTGGTGCGCAAATTCCGCCAGACCGACCTGGAAACGCCGTTGGTGCTCATGGGCTACCTCAATCCAATTGAGAGTATGGGTTTTGAAGCTTTTGTCGCGGGTGCCAGGGACGCTGGAGTGGATGGCGTGTTGACCGTCGACCTGCCTGCCGAAGAAGCCCCTGAATTGGCTAACCTGTTGATCGCTGCTGATATCGACCCCATATTTCTGCTGGCGCCAACCAGTTCGAGCGAACGCATTCGCCGTACTGCCAAGCTGGCCCGGGGTTATCTCTATTATGTTTCCTTGAAGGGCGTAACTGGTTCCGCAACCCTCAATGTCGCCGAGGTTGCGGAAAAATTGGCGGTGATCCGCGCTTGCGCTGATTTGCCGCTGGGCGTCGGTTTTGGCATCAAGGACCCGCCGACCGCCGCCGCCATTGCCCAAGTCGCCGATGCAGTGGTCGTAGGCAGCGCGCTGGTTTCCAGGATCGCTGAATTGGCGCAGGACCGACAGAGAATGCATGCTGAATTAGCGGCTTTGGTCAGTTCCATGCGAACCGCCATGGACACTACTGCTGGTACGCTAACTGCTTCATGATCAATTTTTTGAGCATGTAGGACAACCATTCGACTGATTTCATGAGCTGGTACGAAAAACTGGTTCCCTCCCGAATCCGCACCGATAGCCGTAATAAGCATCAGATTCCCGAGGGATTATGGAGCAAGTGCGAAGCATGCGATGCGGTGCTCTATCGCGTCGAGCTTGAACGCAATTTACAAGTCTGCCCTAAGTGCGGTCATCACATGCCCTTGGGCGCCCGCCTGCGTCTGAATGCTTTCCTCGATCCGGAGGGCGTCATCGAAATCGGCGAGGATATCGAACCCACTGATTTTCTAAAATTCAAGGACAGCAAGAAATATAAGGATCGGTTGACGCAGGCCCAGAAAGCCAGTGAAGAGAAGGATGCTCTCGTCACCCTGCGCGGTGCGCTCAAGGGGATGCCGGTAGTCGCCGCCGCCTTTGAATTCCGGTTCATGGGCGGCTCAATGGGGTCAGTGGTCGGTGAGCGTTTCGTCCGCGCCGCGCAGACCGCCTTATATGAACATATCCCCTTCATCTGCTTCTGCGCTAGCGGCGGTGCGCGGATGCAGGAAGCGCTAGTCTCATTGATGCAAATGGCCAAGACCAGCGCCGTGCTCACCCGCCTGGCGGAAAACGGGGCGCCTTATCTTTCGGTGTTGACCCATCCCACCACGGGCGGCGTTTCCGCCAGCCTGGCTATGCTGGGCGACATTAACATTGCCGAGCCGAAGGCGCTGATCGGTTTCGCCGGACCACGCGTTATCGAACAAACCGTGCGCGAAAAATTGCCCGAGGGTTTTCAGCGTAGCGAGTTTTTGCTCGAGCATGGCGCGATCGACATGATTGTGGATCGACGCGAGTTGCGCGACCGCCTAGCCAGCCTGTTGGCCATGTTGACCGGTCATGACGCACCTCTGTAGTCGGAGTGATTCAGCATGCGCTTTAGCACACTCGACGATTGGCTCAACTGGCAGGAAACCCTACACCCCTGCGCTATCGACTTGGGTTTGGAGCGGGTGCGCGCCGTGCTAGGTCGCCTGCACTCAGGACCACCGCCATTCACTGTCATTACCGTTGGCGGCACTAACGGCAAAGGCTCGTGTGTGGCTTTCCTGGACGCCATCCTGCGCGCCGCCGGTTACCGAGTGGGCGCTTATACCTCGCCCCATCTGTTACGTTACAATGAGCGTATCCGGGTTAACGGCGTGGAAGCGGATGAACCGTCGCTTTGCGAAGCTTTTTCGCGCATCGACACTGCCCGCGGTGATCTCTCCCTGACCTATTATGAGTTTGGAACCCTGGCGGCTTTGGAACTGTTTCACCAGGCCAGCGTCGACGTCGCAGTGCTGGAAGTCGGTCTGGGCGGACGATTGGATGCAGTCAATGTCGTAGACGCCGACGCGGCGCTGGTAACCAGCATCGACCTCGATCATACCGACTGGCTGGGCGCGGACCGCGACAGTATCAGTTACGAAAAAGCCGGCATTTTCCGTCCCAACTGTCCTGCCATTTGCGCCGATGCTGACCCGCCGCCGCGACTGATTGAATACGCTCGACGCATCGGCGCGCGGCTGTTGCGCGTAGGTCAAGAATATGATTTTAGCTGTACTGGCGCAACTTGGCGCTGGCGATCGGATGAGTTGGAACTCGATGATCTGCCGTTACCCACGCTCACCGGCAAGCAACAGTTGGGCAACGCTGCCGCCGCGCTGATGACTTTGACCAGCCTGTGGCGAGAACTGCCGGTTTTGCCGACCGCTATCCACTTCGGTTTACTCAATGCTGATTTGCCTGGGCGCTTCCAAATCATCCCAGGCCGGATTGAGTGGATTCTCGATGTTGCTCATAATCCGCGCGCCGCCGCGGTTCTCGCGCAAAACCTGCAAATCCGTTCCTGCCCAGGTCGAACCTTGGCTATCATAGGCTTGTTGGCGGACAAGGATGCGCGCGGCGTCATCGCAGCATTGACCCAAAGTATCGATACATGGCATGCGGTGACGCTCGAAGGGGCGCGTGGACGAAATAGCGCTGATCTGATGATCCTGTTGCAGGAGATTGGCGCATCTGTCGCTATGGCCACCAATATTCAGGATGCCTGCCAGGCCGCTCTTGCCGCCGCATGTCCAGGCGACCGTATTGTCGTGCTGGGCTCGTTTCACACCGTTGGGCCAGCGTTAGCGATCCAGCCGTGGTTATCGAATTTTTCCTTGCTGTCATCAGGGGGG
>JAGRHM010000172.1 GCA_020445005.1 Candidatus Competibacteraceae bacterium
AGCCAGCCCGATCCTCTGGAACAGGTGCAGGGCAGCCAGTTTGTCGATATTTTCAAGCGCGAACGGCATGACGGCGATTCACTGTTGTGGCGGGGCGTGGTGGAAACCGCCGAGTTGTATGATTTGCTGGCGCGGTTTCTCGGTCCGCAGCGCGCGGCCGAAGCTTTCGACCGTTACGCTCAGGACCATGGCGGTTATCCGTTGCAGGCCGACTCTCGGCTCATTCATTACACCGAGCGATTGCTGGCTGGAGCGATCGGCGCGGCCTCGGCCCGGGTCATGATCTCATCCATCGTGATGGGCGAAGTACTCAGCATCGAAGAGGTCATGACCATCCTTGACGAAAGCACGCAGGTCCTCGAATACAGTCGCCGGCTGGAGCAGAAATCCCGGGAACTGGAGGCCGCGTCCGCCGAATTGCGCGAGGCGAACAACCGCCTGCGCGAGCTGGACCGCCTTAAGGATGAATTTATTTCCACCGTGACTCACGAGTTGCGCACGCCACTGACCTCAATCCGCGCCTTCTCGGAGATTCTCCTCGCCAATCCCGACATGGAGGTGGAGCAACGCAGCAAGTTCCTCAGCATTATCGTCAAGGAAAGCGAGCGGCTCACCCGGTTGATCAACCAGGTGCTGGATATGGCCAAGATCGACTCCGGTCGCATCGACTGGCACATTGATCAAATTGATCTACGTGAACTGATTCAGGACGCCATCAATTCCACCAGCCAGTTGTTTTACGACAAGGCAGTGGTGTTGCATGAGGAGTTGGGCGATGAGCCGGTGATGATTGATGGCGACCACGATCGGCTGACCCAGGTGATCATCAACCTGTTGTCCAACGCAGTGAAGTTCTGTCCCGAACAGGACGGCGCAGTGACGATTCGCCTGCAATCGAGTCTGAATCGCTGGCGCATCGAGGTGATCGATAATGGCCCCGGCATCACCGCTGACCAACACAAGCTGATTTTCGAGAAATTCCATCAGGTCAGCAACGCCCATGAGGGTAAGCCAAAAGGCACCGGTCTGGGGCTGCCCATCAGCCAGAAAATCATCGAACGCCACAATGGGCGCATCTGGGTGGAAAGCGAACTTGGGCAGGGAGCAACATTTATTGTGGAATTGCCGGGAACCGGATAAAAGGCCCACGCGCTAGAGCATCGCCTCAACCGTTCGCTGTACTCCATTCATCGGGAGGGGTTGCAAGCGCATGAACCAGCGGACGCCGCTCGATGCGCCCATGCACCCGGCTACCCAGTTGCAATAACCGGTTTCCCAAACGGTAATGACCGGCCATGCTGTGCTCCACGAAGCCATGCTCGATCAGCGATGCAAGAATCCGGAAAGTGGTTGAAGGATGCAGTCCCGTCACGCTGGACAGGGTTTTAAGACTGACCGGCTCATCGTGCGCGGCCAATGCATCCAGTATCAGCGACAGTCGAGTGATCACCTGAATTGAGGAAGTTGCTTTGACAGTCATGCGTTGCCCTGTAACCTAATGCTGGCTATTTTATCCAATCGTAGAATGGAAATGACTATATTGCATTGCACAATAAAATACTACCGTCCTGATGGGAAAGCCGGTTGTCAGGATCGCCGACGATGAAAGCCTATCTGGAGCTGTTGCGCCAAGTGCTGAATGAAGGGGTTCGCAAGCAGGATCGCACGGGCGTGGGAACCCTCAGCGTATTCGGTGCTCAGTTGCGTTTTGATCTTCGCGCCGGTTTCCCCTTGGTCACGACCAAAAAACTGCACTTGCGCTCAATCATCCACGAGCTGTTATGGTTTCTGAGCGGCGACAGCAATATTCACTATTTGCATGAACATGGCGTGACGATCTGGGATGAATGGGCCGATCCAAATGGCGATCTCGGCCCCATCTACGGCGTACAATGGCGGGCCTGGCGCACGGCTGACGGACGCTGCATTGATCAACTGGCTCATACGATTGAACAACTGCGCCGCGATCCCGATTCACGACGAATGGTTATATCGGCCTGGAATGTCGGAGAACTGGAACAGATGCGGTTGCCACCCTGCCATCTGTTGTTCCAGTTCCATGTCACTAACGGCGCGCTGTCCTGCCAGCTCTATCAGCGTAGTGCGGATTTGTTTCTGGGTGTGCCGTTCAATATCGCCAGTTACGCGCTGCTGACGCACCTGGTGGCCCAGCAGACGGATTTGGCGGTTGGTGAATTTATCTGGACTGGCGGCGACTGTCATTTATATCTTAATCACCTGGAGCAGGTGGGCTTGCAATTGAGCCGAGAGCTGTACCCATTGCCACAATTGGTGATCCACCGTCGACCAGATTCGTTGTTCGATTATCAGTATGAGGATTTCGCCATTGTCGATTATCAGCACCACCCGGCGATCAAAGCGCCGGTGGCTATTTGAGCTTTTCGCCGAGAACCGTGGTCATAGTGCTTGGATATCAGAGAGCAATACTGGTTTTTTTTGATCCTTTGCCCGAACCGTCTGGATAGATGTTGCTTGACGGTTTCGATAAATTATGTTGCGATGCACAATAAGAGAATGTAGCGAGGATTGGATAATGAATACTGAAAGAATGCTTGAACGTCAACAGTCGGTGAATCTACTGGCCTGGCAATGTGTATTACGAATCAGCGGGCTGATGAATATTGCCGCTATTGGTTCGGTGCGTCGCTCGCTGGACACCTATTTGCTGTGCCTGCAGCAGGGCACGAAATCGATGCAGAACGTCCAGGTGACTGATTCGCCGGTAAAATGGATTGTCGTTTCCGTCGACAATTTCGGCGAGTACGTCGAAAAATCCTGGCAGGATTTCCGCAATCAAGTGCAAATTTTGTTGTTGACTCAGGACGAGGCATTGATCTGGATCAACCGAATCGAGAGAGCGCTGGCGGAAGATTGAGCAAGATTGAGCATCCATCCATCGCTCAGGAAATCTTCTCGGTCAGCAAGGGCGCACCAGTCGCCGATTCGCCCAAATAGCGCCGCACCCGCGTCAGGGCCTGCGGCAAGCTGGCGGACAACAACAATTTGCCGGGAATGTTATGTAAACCGGCCCGCCGCATCAGCAACGCCGGTTGACCATATACTCCCGCGACCGCGACCAGAATGCCATCGCCCTGCAAGCGTTCTATCGCGGAGTCCAGCGCCACCAGGCCCGATACATCCATGACCGTGACGCCGCCGATGTCGATAATCACCGCTCGCGGACGCCCGGCGATATCGTGCAAAGCGCTCATCGCCTTTTCCGCTGCGCCGAAAAACAGCGAACCAGCGACTTCGTACAACTGCACGCCTTCAGGCAGGGGGCTTTCCAGGTG
>JAGRHM010000173.1 GCA_020445005.1 Candidatus Competibacteraceae bacterium
ACATATTTCGGAGCAGGTCTAATGACTTCACCCGATACGATTTCTGCTTGCAAGGCCTCTAATTGGGTCTTAATCTCCTCCCGCTTTAACAACACTTGTGCTTCATCATGTTTGGGATTCATGGCCTGTGTTCGATGCCAACTCAATTCGGCTCACTTCAGCAGATCGTAATAAGATAATAAGATTGTCGCGATTGATAGACGACGCCATAATGGCGCTCAATATAATCTTTCAATTCCTCCACCGTGCAATGAGGCAAGTTTCTTAAATGATAGATAATTTCATAACGCTCATCCTCCGTTAAAAATCCTTTACCTCCTTTATACTTAAGTCGTAGGGCGGCTGGACCTTCTTTTTCGTAAATGATCTTCCATTTGCTTACAAAAGAATCCGAAACACCTAACAGTCTACAAATATCTCTCGTTTTGAACCCGAGGAGTACCTGACTGCTAATGCTCTTTTCATTTCCAGATTGTCTTTGGAATCGATAATGTCCTCTAGCGTTAACATAATAAAATCTCCTCAAAATTTTTACTAAAATTATAACATATTTTTGGAATTCCACAACCTGCATAGGACAGCTATATTTGATACTTGCCCGTTTACCCACAGTTAATGAGCACTTACTCAATCCTTATTATGGCAACTGCGTTTGGGAGTGCAGCCGAACCCCGCAGCTTGCTGTGGGGTCGTTTATTGATCTTTTACTAGGCATTGTTGTCCTTCAAGGTAAAAAGGTGACTTTTTTTGACTAATTTACCTCTACTTTGTCAGAACATATGTCACAATTCGTTAAGTTACTGTTTACGATAAGCAGAATCAATGGTTCTGTTGCATTAGGGGTTTGAAGTCCAACGGAACGAAAACATACGCTAAGGAAAATTGGGTGGCGCTAACCGTCTATAAAATCGATTTGGAGACAGTGATGTCCACAAATATCTAAAAAACGATTTAATAGACACCCTGCTTGAGCTAGATTGTGGTGTCCACAAACTTAAAATATATTAGACACCTACGGCTTAGCGTACATTTTCGTTCCGTTGGACTTCAACCCCCCATTAGCTGAGAGGGTCCGATTTCGGTAAGCTATGCACCCACCCCGTCCTCTATTTGAGAACCCGCATGATCGATTTCAAAGGCCATCGTTTCGAGCATGAGACCTACATCAAAATCAAAGACCAGTGGAAGTACCTCTACCGCGCTGTCGATCAAGAAGGCCAGACGATCGACTTCCTGCTCACTGCCCATCGCGATCAGAAGGCGGCCCTGCGCTTTCTCAAAAAGGCGACACGGCAACACGGTCTTCCGGACAAGATTACGATCGATAAGAGCGGGGCCAATACGGCCGCGATCGAAGCCCTGAAGGAAGAGACCGGTCACGCTATTGAGATCCGCCAAAACAAGTATTTAAACAATTTAGTGGAGCAGGATCATCGCGCGGTTAAACGCATTGTACGGCCAATGTTAGGGTTTCAATCTTTCCGTTCCGCCCAAGTGACGCTGCAAGGTATCGAATTGATGCACATGATTAGGAAGGGGCAGATGATCACCGTCGACGGGCAGGGGTTATCCCCTGCCGAGCAATTCTATTCCTTGGCCGCCTAATTTCGCATGGAGAAAGTCAGAATCCTATCTGTCTTAAAATAACGCAACACAACCGTTGAAAGAACTTGGCGCGAAACCAACGGGTATGGGCGTCGCCGAGCGTATGACCTTGCCGGTACGTCTGACACATCGGGTCTTGGGGGATGATCTCGAAGACCAGGCGTGTGATGGCCGCCAGCTGTTTGCTGGCATTTTTCTGGAGATAACCCATCGGATCCTTCTGTCGCAGGCCCTCGACCTGCTGAATCAGCCTCTCCACCTGATCGAGAAACAGCGGATGGGCAAAGAGGGTCCAGCCGTTGACGATCAGCGGCGCCGGCGATGCATCGCTCATTCGTCATCAGCCGAAAGCGGGGCATCCAAATCGACCGCCACGTCCCCGATCAAGGCCTGCAGACGGGGTAACCAGGCGGGGTCCAACGCCATCAGCCGTTCCGGATGATCGGCGATGTCGCGTGCCAGAAGCGCGAGGAAGGGCCGCAAAGCGGGATCTTCGCCTAGCGTGTCTACCGCGCGCGTCATCAGGACGGCGCCGCCAGGCAGGATCGCGTAATGGATTTTATCGCGCTTGCCCAGCTGAAGGGCGCGGCGCACACTGGCTGGCACCGTCGTCTGATACCGGTCGGTGAGGGTGGATTCAACGTCAAGGACGGTCGTCATGGGGGTCTCGAGGCAGGATGAGCGTTGATCATGTAAAAGGTAATGCAAATGCATTACTTCGACTATCCCCCGGTGGGTTCGGTTCAGCGTCTCCATGCAACGTTGCGGATCTTTATCTCGGTGCAAATGTGATGCTAATCGATCACCAAAAGCTGCTTTATTCATGATTCGGCCCGTTATCAGGCCTAAAAACGAGGGATAGCAACCTTCACGGATTTGTAATAAATAAATCATTTTACGTATTACGTAAAAATATAAAAAAATAATCATCGTCAATTAATTATTTGTAATAAGGCAATTATCAGCTACGACTTAACGGCTTCCGGGAGGGAAAAATACGGTTAAACGGCTGCCGTCCGCCCGCATGATTCCGGTTTAACTTTTTCCTTAATTCCGGTTTGATCTCTTCCCCAATCTGAAGGCACCAATAAGCATAACCTTCTAAAGATAAGCTCTTTTTCCGCCAATTGGACGCGCTTGGGCGGCGATGGCAACGCCTTCGCGGGTCGCGGCCTTCTCTTGACGGTTTCACCTTTCCGGTGCGGAAGCCGTGAAACCGGAATTTTTCGATAAGGACGGGGTTAAACCGGAATCGGAAGACACTTGACCAGAATATTATATCTTGTATTCATTGGAAATATAGAAAAATTCGGTGAAGAAGTTAAGCCGAAGCTGACAATAACGCAACACAACCCTCAATTCATCGCTATACTGTAAAGTGCATTACATCTGCATTCGTTTCTGGAGTGGGTATGGCTATCAGCAAGACCGCTACATTGACCTTTCGAATCGATCCGGGCCTGAAGGAGGCGTTGCGCATCGCCGCGTCCCTAGATCATCGCTCTATCGCAAACATGATCGAGGTTTTGATTCGTAATCACTGCGAGCAACGAGGCATTGCTATCCCAACCTCCAAGAAGCGCAGCGGAGAGCGTTCATGATCCAAACCGTCAAGCAGGCCTGCCGGTTTAACTCCGTTATTCAGGACTACCGGATGAGCCAGGCGATTGAGAACCTGGCTGATCTCATCAATGACGCCGGGGATGGTCGCGAGTTTTTTGCCCGCAACTTCGTCACCCACGGCATGGAGCAATTGTTCCGTGAAGGGTTGCTACGGCTGTCAGGTAAGTCGGATCAGGCCGTTTTTGAACTGAACCAGGCGATGGGTGGCGGCAAAACCCACATGATGATCGCATTCGGACTTCTGGCCCGCCATCCACATTTGCGCGCCGAAGTACTGCCGGCGGAATTGAACAGCCGTATCGATTTCAGCCCGGCCCGCATCGCCGCTTTCAATGGCCGAAATAACCCAGATCATTATCTTTGGGGTGAGATCGCTAGCCAGCTCGGCGAAGCCGAGGCGATAAAACCGTACTGGGTAAATGGTCCCAGAGCGGTTGACCAGCGCCAGTGGAAAGCTATCATTGGCGACCGGCCCGCGCGCATTCTGCTCGACGAACTGCCGCCCTACCTGGACAACGCCAGCACCCAGGTCTTTGGCCAGGGGACGCTGGCCACTATGGTGGTGTATAGCCTGAGCAACCTGATGAGCGCGGCGCTCGAACTGCGGAATTGTTGCATCGTCGTAGCCAACCTCTCCGGTAGCTATAAGGCGCAAACCCGGGTCCTCGGCGAGGCCATTGCCAACCTGCAACAGGAAACCCGCCGCCAGGCCATGACGCTGACGCCGGTGCAATTGGCCGGTCATGAAATCTACGAAATTCTCAAGAAGCGGCTCATCGATGCGTTGCCCAATGAACAGGTGATCGCCGATCTCGCCGACGAGTACGCCCAGCAGGTCAGGAAGGCCGAGGACAGCGGCTACATCATCGCCGCCAGCCTGGAGCAGATCGCCGAACAGGTGCGAGAAACCTATCCCTTCCATCCGTCCTTCAAACATCTGGTCGCCCTGTTCAAAGAGAACGAAGGCTTCCGGCAGACGCGCGGTTTGATGCAGTTTACCGCCCGGCTGCTCAAGAGCGTGGCTGGGCGCACCACCGATGATGTCTTCCTGATCGGCGCGCAGCATCTGGACCTCAACGATGACCAGGTCAAGGACGAGATTGAACGCATCGCCCCCACACTGATGCCGGCGCTGACCCGCGACATCGCCGACCACGGCAACGCCAGCGCTGAGTTGATCGACGCGGAGTTAAGCGGCGATGCCGCGCAACAAGTGATGACGCTTTTGCTGGCCTCATCCCTGTCGCGGGCGGTCGGTGGCCGGATTGGCCTGTCCGAGAGTGAAATCATCGAATACCTGGCGGCGCCCCAGCGCAAGCCCGACGAATTTCTTCAAACCCTGCAACGGCTGCGTGAACAGGCCTGGTATCTGCACCGGGAGGAGCAACGCTTCTTCGTCAAGGAAACCGAAAACCTCTCCCGTCAAATCGAGCGTAACGCGAAAGAAGCGCCGCAGCCGAAAATCGATCAGGCGTTGATCAACCGCCTGACCGGCTTTTTGCAGCCGGAGCGCCGGAACGCCTGGCAAGACGTGCAAGTCCTGCCCAAGCTCGACGAACTCAAGCTCACCGGTCCGCGCACGCTCATCGTGATCAAGCCCGATGGCAAGGTCCCGCCCAGTGAGCTGCAGAACTTCTTCGATTACCAGCAGGAGAAGAACAACCTGCTGGTGCTGACCGGCCAGGACAGCCACTTGGCTGATGCCGTGGAAGACCGCTTGCGCGAACTCTATGCCATTGAGCAAATCCACAAGCGCCTGAAACCCGGCGACACGTTGTATGAGGAAGCGCGGGACCGTATGGAAGAGGCCGAGGACCGTTTCAACAAGGCGCTGTCCGCCGCTTACAACCGCCTTTACTTTCCCGCCAGCGATCCCGTTGATGACCGTGACGTTCTGGCTGCGGTCACCATCGATAACGGCCTCAAGTTGGGCAAGGGCGACCAGTCGGCGGAAACGCAGATCGAGGCCCTGTTGGCCAGTCCCCGCGCCAACTACAAGCTGGCGACGGATCTGACCGGGAATTTCAACGAGTACTTTGCGATGGCCGAGGAGTACCTATGGCCATCGGGCAAGGACAACCGCCGCACGCCGTGGAAGGATGTCGTCAGTCGCGCCAAGAGCCATCCGGTCTGGCCGTGGATGCCCGGCAGCAGCGGCATGGACACGCTCAAGGCTGAGGCTCTCAAACAGGGCCGCTGGCGGCTGGGCGAGGACGGGTATGTTGAGAAGGGACCTTTTCCGAAGGACAAGACCACCGTCAATATCTCGGTGGTTGGCGTTCACCCGGAAACCGGCGAAACCCTCCTCAATCTCACCCCGCGCCACGCCGGTGACAGCCCGGTCGTCTACTGGGCAACCAAGCCGGAGGCGTCAGACCGGAACCGGTTGGTCGATGATCTGGACAGCTTCAGCACCAGCGAAGGCACGTTGTACTTCTGGGTCAAAGACGCGACCGGCCAGTTTGAGAGCGGCCCGGCGGTGCGTTGGCTGGCGGACCTCAAGATCCGCCATCAGGTTGAACCGGCGGCCGATCGGCGGCGCATCACGCTGGCCTGTACGCCCAAAGCGGATCTGTTCTATACGCTGGATGGCTCCAATCCCAAAGACGGCGCACCCTACGAGAAGCCCTTTGAAATTGGCCCGCAGGCCGCCCGCCTGCTGGTCTACGCTCGGGCGGGGGAGACCAATAAAACCGCTGATTTCCAGATTCCGGCCAGTGGCGATAAGACCGTGCAGATCGTCGATGCCCAACCGGCCAAGCTGACGCCCAAGCGCGTATCGCTGGATAGCACCGAGCGGGTCTACGGCGTGATCAATCGCTTTCGTGACCAGCCAGGGACGCGCTTCAAGGGCGTGCGCATCGAAATCGGCGAAGGCGAGAATACCGTGACGGTGCGCTTTCAGGAGCGTGAGGTGACGGCCAGCATGATCGAGGGCGTGGTCAACAGCCTCCGTCAGGTGCTGAACGAGACCGAAGCTCCCGTGGCCATCACGATCACGGATGGCATTCAGTTCGATACCGGTTTCGCCGCCAAGGAGTTTGCCAGGTTGGCCAGTCTCGAACTCAAGCCCGGCGACGTGATCCAGACGCCATGAGCCAAACCAGGAGGGTGGGCCGGATCAGTAAGCCGGATCAGCGCAGCGCCTCAGGCAAAGATAGCCCGGCGCGCCCGACCCTGGGCTTTGGCGTGCCTGCGACCTCGGACCCGCATCATTTCAAGGTCATCATCCCGTACAGCAACAATGGACGGGTGCAAATCAGTGAATACCTGGGTTTGCAGGCGACGAGCAGCGAGCAGGCCGTCATCGACCGGGTGCTGCTGAATCGCGCTGGATGGACCGCGATTCGTTCCGAAGTGCAACGCGCATTCAACGCCCGCCTGGTCGCCCACGGTCTCCGGCCCAGCGCCTGGAAGGTCGGCGATAACCCGGTGGATCGGCTGCTGGGCAAGGAACTCTGTGTGCTGGCCTGGGCAGTGGAGTACATGGAACTGGAAAAGATCCCGGTTGCGGTGCGTAACTGGCTGGCGCTGCGCCCCGAAGAACGCTGGTGGCTGTTTGGCATG
>JAGRHM010000174.1 GCA_020445005.1 Candidatus Competibacteraceae bacterium
TGCACACGCTGGTGGACAGGATCAGAAAGGCGAGGATGCCGAGGAACCAGCCGGCGCCATAGACATCATAAAGTCCCAGTTGGCGGAAGACTTCAAACCAGAACGGCCCGAATTTCAACACATAGTCGGGATAAGGCTGGTTCTGCTGCAACACCGTGCCGATGATCGAGGCGATAGCGATCACCACCAGCAAGGTAATCGCCAGATTCATTGAGCCAAGGAATTCCAGCCACACCCAGCTCAAGGCGCGCTGGCGGACCGGCTTGTAAGCGGTGGTATCGTTCACGGAATCATTGTGCGGTGGAAGCAGGTTGCCTGAATGTGACCCGACAGATGCCAATCCGTTCACCGGGTGGGGCATCAAAAAAGGCGACCCGAAAGCCGCCCTTTGATTAAGCCGTCCAACCCGGTTCAACCGGGTCTTAGGGTGATGAGCTACTGCAAGCCCTGGATATAAGACGAGACCGCCTTGATTTCTGCATCGGTCATCTTGCCGGTGATGCTGCGCATCATCTGACCGGCGTCATTCGCGCGCTCCATGGCGCGGAACGCCTTGAGCTGCACTTCAGCATACTCCGCGTGTTGTGCAGCGATGGCTGGGAATTTGGCAGCCGGGATTCCTGCCCCGTTGACGCCGTGACACGCCATACAGGCGGAAACCCCACTGTTCAGGTTGCCGCCGCGGAAGATCGCTTCGCCTACCGGGGCCAGCGCCGGATCGGCGGCGGCGCGAGCAATTTGCTGCGAGGCGAAATACGCCGCCAAATCTTCCATATCCTGGGGACTTAGGGGCGCGACCATGCCAGCCATGATCGGGTTGACCCGGGCGCCGCTCTTATAATCATGAAGCTGTTTGAGCAAGTATCCTTCGCTTTGCCCGGCCAGCTTGGGGTATTGGGGATTGACGCTGTTGCCGTCTGCACTATGGCAAGCCGCGCAAGTCGCGGACTTGCCTTTGCCGGCGGTCGCGTCGCCCGCAGCCAGCGCGGCGGTCGCGGAACCGAACAATGCGCATGTCGCGGCGATCACAACGAGTTTTTTCATTTTTTGAAGGCTCCTGTACGATGACGAAATTCGGTTCAGGCGACCTGCCGCCGGCATGAAGTCAATATCTAGCGTAACCCGGCGACCGAGCCTTGCTTGATCGCAGCGGAACCAGTATTGACTGGATCGATCCTCACCTGCGAAAGCAGCGATTTTATATATCAGTTTCGGCCTGCAAGTTCAATGAAAAACCCTGACAAATCTATTTCCTTTACGCCGGCAACCGAAGCAGCCAGGCGCTATCAGGCGGTTCGCTTTTTAAATAGTATCAATGAGTTTGAGCAATTATTGCCTGATATTGGCCGGGAGGCCGCCTTTGCCGGGCGCTCTAACGCCGGCAAATCCAGTGCTCTGAATCTGCTGACGGGTCAGCGTCAACTGGCCCGGGTTAGCAAAACGCCCGGGCGCACCCAGATGATCAATTTCTTCGAAGTGGAGCCGGATCGTTATCTGGTTGATCTACCCGGCTATGGTTATGCCCAGGTGCCTGAAGCGATTCGCCGCCACTGGGGGGCGTTGCTGGAGCGCTATTTGCGCGAGCGACAAGCGTTGCGGGGCCTTCTGCTCTTAATGGATATTCGTCACCCCTTGACCAAACTGGACCAGCAGATGCTGGATTGTTGCATCGCCCGGGAACTGCCGGCGCATATCTTGTTAACTAAAGCGGACAAACTCAGTCGCGGTGCGGCAGGGTCTGTATTGCAACAAATGCGAAAGCCGCTGAAAGCCAGTTACCCGCAAGCCACCGCCCAGTTATTTTCTGCAAGAACTGGACAGGGTGTGGAAGAAGCCCATGCGCGCCTGGATGAGTGGCTGGGGTATGCTAATACTGTTTTCGATAGTAATTAAGCTGTTGTAGAGCAGAAAACCGGTCAGGTTGCGCTGGCTTTTTCAGCCCACGCTTGCAGGAGGTTTGCCCGTTGTAGCGAATGACGTTAGATTGACGAGTCTCCAACTGCAGACTGAAAGCCCATGTCCAAAATCACCAAAAGCATCTATCGCGTCCTTTTTGTTAACCAGGGCAAGCTTTATGAGCTTTATGCCCGGAACATTCATCAAGCGGACTTGCATGGCTTCATCGAAGTTGAAGAACTCATTTTCGGCGAGCGCTCCAGCGTCCTGGTCAATCCCGCCGAAGAACGCTTACAGAACGAATTTTCCGGGGTGCGGCGAACCTTTATTCCGATGTATTCAGTCGTGCGCATTGACGAGGTGGAGCGCGAAGGGGTCAGCAAGATTCGTCCGGCAGAAGGCGGCGACAACGTGACGCCGTTTCCGCAACCGGCATTTCCCCCCGGTAGCAACCGGGACAAAAATTAAGCAATCTTATCCTGAATACGATTTCTCAAGCGGAGGCAAGCATGGAAACCGCAGCATGGTGGGAAGTGCTATTGGGCGGGGTAGTAGCGTTACTGGTGATTCTGTGGCTTCGACCTGGCGTCAAAGCTGCCCTTGAGCGCGGCAAAACGGCGAAAAAGGATTGGCCAGCAGCGTTGATCCCAATCGGCCTGGTCGTGCTGTTTGTGTTTTTTTTGATCCAGATGGTGCGGTGAAAGCAGCATCCAGACCGGCGAGCCCGAGGGTCGATGCGTTGCCGGAACCGTCATTATTGGCGATGACAATATGGTAATCTTGCTAAAAAATCGCATAATCATTTAAATCTGAAAAAACTTGGCCGCGCCGGCTCGCCGACGTTCTGATGGCCCCCGATCATATTTGTCGCTTCTGCGCGAAAATGCCCTGTACACAACCCCACACCCAAGGAGTGCATTGATGAATCAACCTTCCTTCTCGCGTTGCCTGTTGGCGATGGCTCTAGCCAGTGGTCTGAGCTTGAGCAGTCTGGCGAATGCCCAAGACACCATCAAGATCGGCGTGGCGGGTCCGATGACCGGCGGCTACGCGACGTTTGGCGAACAGTTCTGGCGCGGCGCCAGCCAGGCCGCCGAGGATATCAACGCTGCAGGCGGCGTCGACGGCAAGCAGATCGAACTAGTCAAGGGCGATGACGCCTGCGAACCCAAGCAAGCGGTAGCGGTGGCTAACCGTTTGCTGGATCAGGATAAAGTAGCAGCCGTGGTCGGCCACTTTTGTTCCTCATCGACGATCCCGGCTTCCGAAGTCTACGCCGACGCGGGCGTCCTGATGATCACGCCCGGCTCCACCAATCCTCAAGTGACCGAGCGCGGTTTGCCGACCGTATTCCGTATGTGCGGGCGCGATGACCAGCAGGGTCCTTTGGCTGCCGATTTCATCGTCAACGAACTCAAAGCCAAAAAAATCGCCGTGGTGCATGACAAGGACACCTATGGCCAGGGGATCGCCGACGCCATGCGCGCCCGGCTGAAAGAGTTGAATGCCGATGATCGGGTCGTGTTATACGAGGGACTGACGCGCGGCGAAAAAGACTTCAATGCGCTGGTGACCAAGATTAAAGCCGCTGATGCCGATACGGTGTATTTCGGTGGCCTGTATAACGAAGCGGGGCCGTTGCTGCGGCAATTGCGTGAACAGGGGCTGAAAGTCAACTTTCTGTCCGGTGACGGCAGTCTCGATCCAGCTATTGTTACCACTGCCGGTGGTCCGCAGTTTGTTGAAGGCGCTTACATGACCTCCGTCCGCGAAGCGCGCAACATCGCCTCCAGCCAGGATGTGGTTAAGAAAATGAAGGAGGCGGGTTTCGACCCCGCTGGCTTCACGCTGTATGCCTACGCCGCGCTGGAAGCCATCGCTGCTAGTATGAATGGCGCCAAAACCGGCGATGGCATGAAGCTGGCCGAATGGCTCAAGGCCCACACCGTACCCACTGTACTGGGTCCCAAGACCTGGGACGCCAAGGGCGATCTGAACGAAACCAGCTTCTCGCTGTTCGTCTGGGGGCCTGACGGTAACTATACGGAAATGCAGAAATAATCACTGTTTACCCTTCTGTCCTCACCTCAGATCCCTCTCTCGCTTGCGGGAGAGGCGCGCGAGCGGTTACGCCGGGGTGAGGGATCGCTCGTTTTCACGACTCACCCGGCAATCTGATCCGCATGGACTGGCATATTCTTGCTCAGCAACTGGTCAATGGCCTGACGCTGGGCTCTATCTACGGCCTGATCGCCATTGGCTACACCATGGTGTATGGCATCGTCGGCATGATCAACTTTGCTCACGGCGATGTGTACATGGTTTCGGCCTATCTGACCGCGATCTGTCTGGCCGTCCTGTTTTCCTTCGGCATTGACTCGCTGCCTTTCGCGCTGTTGGCGACTCTGGCGACGACCATGCTGATCACCGCCGCTTATGGCTGGACCATTGAACGGGTGGCTTATCGCCCGCTGCGCGGCGCGCCTCGGCTGGCGCCGCTGATTTCCGCCATTGGTATGTCGCTAGTGCTGCAAAACGGGGTGCAGTTGAGCCAAGGCGCTAAAACTCAGGGCGTGCCGAGCCTGATCCCGGCCACGCTGCGCTTTGGCGAAGGCGACGATTTCGTACAAATCACCTTGGTGCAATTGCTGATCGTCGTGGTTTCTCTAACCAGCATGGCGGCGCTGACCTGGCTCATCCAGCGCACTTCGCTGGGCCGGCAATGCCGCGCGACGCAGCAGGACCGGCGGATGGCGGCGATTCTTGGCATTAATACCGATCGCATCATTTCTACCGTCTTTGTGATCGGCGCGGCTATGGCGGCGATTGCTGGAGTACTGGTGACCCTGAATTACGGTTCCTTCGATTTCTACATTGGCTTCGTGACCGGAATAAAGGCTTTTACCGCCGCCGTTCTGGGCGGTATCGGCTCGCTACCGGGCGCGATGCTGGGCGGCTTGATTCTCGGCTTATCCGAGGCGCTGTTTTCCGGCATGGTCAATACCGATTACAAGGATGTGTTCGCCTTCTCGCTGCTGGTGCTGGTGCTGATCTTCCGCCCCACCGGCCTGCTGGGTAAACCGGAAGTGGAGAAGGTGTAAATCATGCCATCGACTGCTGCTTCACCCGCTGCCAACACGGTTCGCTGGAATCGGGTTTTCCGCCAAGCGGTCCTGGAAGCCGCCGCCGCATTCGCGCTGGCGCTCTTGCTGCTTGGCCCCATCGTCGGTCTGGTGCTGGACGGTTATCAGGTCAAAAATGAATTGCAACGCCCGCTGCTGATTGCTGCGATCATTGCGATTGGCCGGTTCCTGGTCACCCTAGCCGTGCATACGCCGACGGGACAGGTCGCGCTCGACCGATTCAACGCCCGTCGCCGTCAGCCGGGGGTGCTTGTAGTTAGCGTCTCGGAAAGCGGTCGGCAGCGCTGGTGGCTGCTGGCGATTATCGCGCTGGGTCTGACTTTGCCGTTTCTGGCCAGCAAATACTGGCTGACCGTACTGATCCAGGCCATGATCTATGTGCTGCTCGGTCTGGGCTTGAACATCGTGGTTGGCTTAGCCGGGTTACTGGATCTGGGCTATGTCGCCTTTTACGCCGTGGGCGCTTACGGCCTGGCCCTGGGCGCACAATATCTCGATCTCGGTTTCTGGAGCGCACTACCGTTAGCGGCGCTGCTAGCGGCGCTGTTCGGGGGCTTACTCGGGTTTCCGGTGCTGCGCATGCATGGCGACTATCTGGCGATTGTGACTTTGGGCTTTGGCGAAATTATCCGCCTGGTGTTGAATAACTGGCTGGAATTCACCGGCGGCCCGAATGGCGTCGCCGCCCCCGCTCCGCAATTGTTCGGCCTGGAATTCACGCGCGCCGCCCGCGATGGAGGAATACCGTTTCATGAATATTTCCAGATCAGCTATGACCCCCTGCACCGTTTCGTCTTCATTTATCTGGTCTTGTTTCTGATCGTCTGCCTGATGGTCGTGGTGGTGACCCGCCTGCGCGACATGCCGGTTGGTCGCGCCTGGGAAGCGTTGCGCGAGGATGAGATCGCCTGCCGCGCCCTGGGCATCAACCACGTCTTGGTCAAGCTGTCGGCCTTTATGATGGGCGCGACGGTCGGCGGCATCGCCGGCGTCTTCTTCGCCACTTATCAAGGCTTCATCAATCCGATGTCCTTCAACTTCTTTGAATCGGCACTGATTGTTGCGATCGTGGTGCTGGGCGGACTCGGTTCCACTACCGGGGTGATTGTGGCGGCGGTAGTGCTGACCATTCTCCCGGAACTGCTGCGCGCTTTCGCTGACTATCGGGTGTTTACCTTCGGCGTGCTGATGGTGCTGATGATGATCTGGCGACCGCGCGGCTTGATGCGCCCCCGGCGACGCGCTTTCGAGGTCAAGGGGTTATGCCCATGACCACTGATCCGATCCATCCGCCGATTCTGGAAGTAACCGGGTTGACCATGCGCTTTGGCGGTATCCTGGCCCTCAACGACATCAGCTTCGTGGTCAAGCGCAACTCGATCTCCGCGCTGATCGGTCCCAATGGCGCAGGCAAAACCAC
>JAGRHM010000175.1 GCA_020445005.1 Candidatus Competibacteraceae bacterium
GAGTCATTCACGAAGAAGTTACCTCAAGCGATTATGATTTCCAAAACACACGGCAGCCGTTTTCTGATCTGCCGGATAAGGTTATCACCCGAAGATCAGGTACGATTCTCGATTCTGTGGAGTTTCAATCAATACAAGGCGCAGCGTCCATGTACGAAGGCGAACGGTTTAATAGTATCAGCCACCTGGTGGGCGCGGTAGCGGCGTTAGCTGGTTTGGTGGTAGTCGTGGTGGTTGCTGCGCAGCAGGGCGATCCGTGGAAAATTGTCAGCTTCAGCATTTACGGAACCACGCTGTTTTTGCTGTACGCCATCTCCACGCTTTATCACAGTCTGCGTGGCCGGGCAAAGCGAATTTTTCGCAAGCTGGATCACCTGTCGATCTATTTCCTGATCGCTGGCACTTATACCCCGTTTACCCTGGTGACCCTGCGCGGCGCTTGGGGATGGACTATTTTCGGGATCATTTGGGGACTCACCTTGTGTGGGATGGTGTTGGAAGCCCTGCCGCAAAAGGGTAATCGCATCCTGTCGGTTATTGTGTATGTCCTGATGGGCTGGCTGGTGCTTGTCGCGCTGAAACCATTGCTGGAAGCTCTGCCATTCGCCGGCTTCATCTGGTTGTTGCTGGGCGGCATTTTTTACACGGGCGGTCTTGTATTCTATCTGTTCGATGAAAAGATTCGCCATTTTCACGGAATTTGGCACCTATTCGTTTTGGCGGGTAGCATTTGCCACTACCTGACGATTCTTTTGTACGTAGCTTGATGATCGCCACACTATTTTGTTAAGCCTCCTCATGCGCCGGACGCTACCCGCAGAGTCGCTGCTGCTGTTTCAGCCTCCCGATCATGCGCGTGATCCTTGGCCAACAGCATGTACAACGCCGGCACCACAAACAGGGTAAACAGCGTCCCGATTGCCATGCCGCCGACCAGCACCAGACCAATGGAATTCCGGGCCGCTGCACCCGCACCGGTGACCAACGTTAAGGGCAGATGGCCGGCAATGGTCGCGGCGCTGGTCATCAAAATCGGCCGTAGTCGAATCAGCGCTGCTTCTCGCACGGCGTCCAGTTTGCGCAAACCACCGTCGATTTGCCGGTGATTAGCAAATTCGACGATGAGAATGCCGTTCTTAGCGATCAGCCCCATCAGCGTTACCAGTCCGACCTTGGAATAGATATTGAGCGTCGTCGTCCAGCCCTCGGTGAATGCAAAAGGAATGTTCGGATTGGGCATCTTCAGGAAGGTGAACAGCAGCGCCCCGAACATGGCCAGCGGCACTGAACCAAGCAGAATGATCAACGGATCGCGGAAGCTGTTGAACTGTGCGGCCAGCACCAGGAAAATCAACACAATGGCCAATCCCATGGTCGCAAAGAACTGGTTGCCGCCCTCCAGCCGCAACTGCCGCGATTCCCCGGTATAGTCGATCACATAGCCCTGTGGCATGAGCTTGACCGCTTCATCTTCCAGAAAACGCAGCGCCTGATCGAGCGGTTGCACCGCTACGCCACTGAGCTTGACCGCATTGAGTTGCTGAAAGCGATTCAGCGAACGCGGTACGGTCTGGTTGCGCACTGTCGCTACCGTCCCCAGTGGAACCAGTTGGCCGTTCGGGCCAGTCACATAGAGATTCTCCAGTTGCCCAGGCGTCAAACGGTCCACCCGCTCCACTTGCGGAATCACTTTGTAGCTGCGCCCGGCAATGTTGAAGCGATTGACGAAGTTGCCGCCCACCGCCGCTGCCAAATCCGCGCCCACCTGTTGCAGGTTCAGACCCAGATCGGCGACCTTGTCCCGGTCGATGACGATCTCTGCCTGTGGCTGGTCGATTTTGACATCGATGATCGGCGGAAAAGCAAACATGCCGCTTTGCATTGCCTTCAGTTGCACCTGTTTGGCGATATCAAGAATATCCTCAGCGTCGGCGGTCGAGGCGATCACGAATTCAACCGGAAACTGTCCACCGCCCGGCAACGCCGGTGGCGTGACCGGGAACATCTCGATACCGGGAATTTGCCCTAGTTTCTGCTGCACTTCGGGCAAGATCTGGAACACGGTGCGCTCCCGTTCGCTCCAGGGCTTGGTCACCATGCCGCCAAACCCGGAAGTAGGAAAAGTAATCTGGAAGGTGAAATCGGTTTCCGGCACGCCCATAAACACGTCATTGGCAGCGCTAGCGAACTGGCTGGTTTGATCGAGCGTGGCGTTAGCCGACGCATTGACGATACCGAAAATCACCCCCTGATCCTCGCCCGGCGCGAGTTCCTGGGCCGAAAACATCCACATCGGCGGTACGAGCGCAAACAGGGCGGCCCAGACCAGATAAACCGCCGGACGGGCGGTCAACGCTCCGTTAAGCAAGCGGCCATAGAAGATGCGCAGCCGGTCAAAAGCGGCGTTGACATGCGCCGGCAGCCAGTGCTGTTCATCCTCGGCGTTAAGCAGTTTCGACGCCATCATCGGCGATAAGGTCAGTGCAACAATGCCGGAAATGGTCACCGCGCCAGCCAGGGTGAAAGCGAATTCGCGGAACAACGAACCCGTGAGCCCGCCCTGCAAACCAATGGGGGTATACACCGCAATCAGAGTCAGAGTCATGGCGATGATTGGCCCGACCAGTTCCCGGGCGCTAAGAATCGCTGCATCAAACGGACGCTGACCTTCGCGCAAGTGGCGCTCCACGTTCTCGACTACCACGATCGCGTCATCCACTACCAGACCGACCGAGAGCACAATCGCCAGCAGGGTCAGCAAGTTGACGGTGAAACCAAAGACCTGCATCAGGAAAATGCCGCCGATCAATGAGAGTGGAATGGCGATCACCGGCACCAGCACCGAACGTATCGAGCCGAGAAACAGGAAGATGATGATCACCACGATCAACAGGGTTTCGCCCAGGGTCTTGATCACCTCTCTGATCG
>JAGRHM010000176.1:0-256 GCA_020445005.1 Candidatus Competibacteraceae bacterium
ATGCCCCTGACTTGTTTTGGGATTACTATCGGTGGTGGCGACCCGCTCGAAAGCTATTTCAAGCTCCGTGCCAGATTCGGAAGTTAATTAAAATATATTATAATTCAAAATCTTATTTTATTGACAACGATTAGATCGAGGTAGGCAGACTTTCATGCAACCATGTTATTTCGTGGTTGCCACGACATAGCGCGGCAACAACAGGTATGGGCGTGGTCGATGACAACAGCGCGGTTATGAACAATACTTCATGGGC
>JAGRHM010000176.1:272-8036 GCA_020445005.1 Candidatus Competibacteraceae bacterium
GAGTAGGGAAACACGGTCGATCCGAGCGCCAGGATCGGAACGAGAATTGAATTAAATATCTGTGGGAGAATGAGTTATGAGTGCCGACGCGAATCAGGAATGGTGGGAAGCCCTGCACCAGCAATATGCCTGTGCGGCCAATCGCCTGGGGGGCAAATATCAGTCTATCGCCACGGCGCGAAAGTGCGCTTGGTGTGTGAGTTATCCGCGTCCAGGCTGGAGGCAACGCATTCAAGACTGCGCAGCCTACGATTGTCCTTTGTGGAAAAGTCGGTCTTATCGGGAGGATGCTGCGCCAAGCTGTTTTTCAAGGCATGATGTCATGGTTGACGGTGATTGATCGGCAAGGCCCATATCCGCCTGCTCGTGTCTATAGCGCCGCTGGCGCTGAACCCATAAGCAATTCATTCGATGAGTGTGCTCCGGCTCATCGCGCTATGATCGGCGCGCACACCATAACGCACAATCCTAAACCGGATTCCCCTTCGCCCAATTCAATCCGCGCCCGATAGTGGTCGGCGATGCGCTTGACGATAGCCAGTCCCAGGCCGCTGCCGGGCGCTGTCGCCTGCGGGCCGCGATAGAAGCGGTCGAAGACCCGCTCCCGCTCCTCGGGAGGAATGCCGGGACCGGTATCGGTCACGCTCAGCACGGTTTCGGCGCCGACTTGGCGCACCTGTACATCCACCCGCCCGCCCGCCGGCGTATAGCGCAGGGCGTTATCGACCAAATTGCCCAGCAGAGTGCGCCACTCGCCCACCTCGCCGGCCACCGTCACCGCATCACCGGGCAACAAACCCAAGTCGATGCATCGATCATCGGCAATCGCCGCATACTCGACCACCATCTGTTTGGCCATCTCCAGCAGATTCACGGACTCCAGGCGTTCAGCAACCGGCGCGGCGTCCAGGCGGGCCATGATCAATAATTGTTCGACCAAATGCGAAGCGCGGGTCAGACCGGCGCGCAGGGTCGCCAACGTCCCGGCGCGCTCCACGTCCGTCATCGCCCGCTGCGCTATTTCCGCCTGCAACCGCACCGCGGTCAAGGGCGTGCGCAATTCATGCGCGGCGTCGGCAATGAACTGGCGTTGAGCGTCGAGCGTTTGCGTCAGCCGCACCAGCAAATCGTTGAGCGCGCTGGCCAGCGGCGTCAGTTCTGCTGGCAACCGTTCCACGGCGACCGGCGCGAGCTCTACCGGTCGGCGCTGTCGGAGATCAGCGGCCAGACGAGACAGGGGACGCAAACCGGCCCCGACGCCGAACCAGACCACCAGCCCCATGACTGGCAATAGCAACAGAAAAGGCGCGAGATTGCGTAAAGCGATGTCGGCGCTCATCCGCCGCCGCACCCGGACTGGTTGCGCAACCTGGACGATCCGGGCGCCCGCAGGCAAAGTGAACAATCGCCAGAGTTCATCCCGCCACAGCAGATCCGCAAAACCCGGTTCGGTGGCGAACGGTAATTCCCACGGTTTCCGGGACACATACAGCAGACCGCGCTGCCGATCCCAGACCTGCACCACCACATCGCTCTCCTCGTCCCTTGCCTCACCGCTCAAGGCCAGTGTCAGCAGATTTTGCTGGCGCATCGCCAGGGCGGTCTGCCGCAACTGATAATCAAACAGCGCATTAATTTCAGCGCGCGCCTGGCGATAGGTCGCGTAACCGGCCAGACCCAGCACCCCGCTCAAACCGGCCAATAAGCCGATCAGTAAGCGCTGGCGAATGGAAATCATGACGTTTCTCCGAGCCGGTAACCGACTCCGCGCACCGTGCGAATCACCTCCGATCCCAGTTTGCGCCGCAAATGGTGAACATGCACCTCGACGGCGTTGCTCTCCACCTCCTCGCCCCAGCCGTACAGCCGATCCTCCAATTGTTCCCGCGACAACACTGCGCCGGGCGTTTCCAGCAAGGCGCGCAGCACTGCAAATTCCCGTGCGGACAGCGCAACAGGCTGTCCGCGATACTCGACGGCGCGAGTCACCGGGTCCAGCCGCAACGCTCCGCTCTCGATCAACTCGCGAACCCGGCCTTCCCGTCGCCGCAGCAACGCCCGGATACGAGCCAACAGCTCGGTCAGATCAAAAGGCTTGACCAGATAATCGTCGGCTCCGTTGTCCAGTCCCCTGACGCGATCCGGCACGGCGTCGCGGGCGGTAAGAATTAACACCGGTACAGTCAGGCCGCGCTGACGCCAGTCGCGCAGCACCGTCAGGCCATCCTTTTTGGGCAATCCGAGATCGAGCAGGACCAGGGTGTAGGGCGTCGTCTCCATCGCCAGTTCCGCACTGCGCCCATCCTGAACCCAGTCCACAGCAAAGCCCTCACCGCGCAGCCCCTGGCGCAGGCTCTCGCCGATCATCAAATCGTCTTCGACTAAAAGTATGCGCATGGTCCTTATCGCCTATCCGTTTGACCCAGAGAACACGAACGATAAACAAGAGAGAAATTTCGTGGTCAATGAAACATGAAACTACACCATCCCCCCTGACCTGAATCAAAAAACGTGGCTAAATTCACGACGCCCACGATCGTTATTATGCTGGTGGCGATGGCCATAGCGATAGTAGCCCTAAGTCCTGGCTTTCTTAAAGGAAGATCTTCCGTTAACCCGACTGGACAGCGCAGCGCCGACGCTCGTCCAACTCCGGTCATCCTGGAACCCGTCGTGTTCGAGGCTGAGCGCACGCGCATCGAGGCGGTTGGCACTTCACGCGCGATCCGGTCGGTCACCTTGCATCCGGCGGTCGCTGGCGAAGTAACGGCAGTCCACTTCAAAGCCAATCAAGCGGTTTCCACAGGAGAGGTCCTGGTCGAGTTGGATCGACGGGACGCCGAGTTGGCCCTGGCGCTGGCCAAGGTTCAGGTCGAGGACGCCGAACGCCTCGTGAACCGCTATGAACGGACCGAAGGCCATGGCGCTTTTACCCCCAGCACCATCGACAGCGCCCGCACTACGCTCGAAGCGGCCCGCATTGCAGAGCAGCGGGCTATGGTCGCCCTGGCGGATCGTTCGATCAAAGCCCCATTCGCCGGTTTCGTCGGCATGACCGAAATCGAGCCAGGTGACCGGATTGACCTTGATACGGCCATCACCACCCTTGACGACCGTAGCAAGCTGCTGGTGCGCTTTGAAGTTCCCGAACTGTTTTTTGAACGATTAACGGTCGGCGACAGGGTCTCGATTGCGAGCTGGACGACGCGCGATATGCAGGTCGAAGGTCGCATTGTGGATATCGGCGCCCGCATCGATCCAGTCAGCCGAACCTTCCTGGTGCGCGCCCAGGTTCCCAACCCGAAGGATCGGCTGCGCCCCGGCATGAGCTTCCGGGTCAGCCTGGAACTGGCCGGCCCTGCTTATCCCGTCGTGCCGGAAGTTGCGGTGCAATGGGGCGGCGACGGGGCCTACATCTGGGCGGTGCAGGACGCCAAGGCCCGCCGGGTCGGCGTGGCCATCGTACAGCGACGTGCAGGCCGGGTGCTAGTCGATGCCAAATTGGAGGACGGCATACTCATCGTCGTGGAAGGCGTACAGCGGATGCGGGAAGGGCAACCGGTGACGCTGCTCGATCCGCAAGCCGGGGACGATGCATTCCTGGCCCGGCGCAGAACACCCTGATGAATGAAACTCGCCTGGATTTGCCCGCGCTTGGCGTGCGCCGCCCCCTGTTGACGCTGGTGCTTAATTTGCTGATCGCCATCGCCGGGATCAGCGCGATGTTCGCTATCGAAGTCCGGGAGTTGCCCGACGTCGATCAGCCTATCGTGACGGTGCGGGCCAATTATCCCGGTGCATCGCCCGAAACGGTGGATGCCGAAGCCACTAGCCTGGTCGAAGGCGCGATCGCCCGGGTTTCAGGCGTTAAAGCCATCAGTTCCTCCAGCGAGGAGGACAATTTCCGCATCCGGGTCGAATTTGCGCCGGGCGTCAACCTGGATGACGCAGCCACGGACGTGCGCGAGGCGGTGAGTCGGGTACAGCGCGAACTGCCCGATGCGGTTGAACAACTCACTGTGGTCAAAGCGGATCAGGACGCCAGTCCCGTTGTGCGCATCGCCGCCGTCAGCGACCGCCTCAACGAAGAAGCCCTGACCCGGCGCATCGAAAAAGATATCGTACCCGAACTGATCTCCATTGCCGGCGTTGCCGACGTCACCTTGTTCGGCGATCGCCAGCGCCTCCTGCGCGTGGTGGTCGATCCGCTCCGGTTGACCCGTTATGGCCTGTCCGTGACGGACGTAGCGGCGGTCCTGCGCAACGCGCCTTTCGACGTACCGGCGGGCAGTTTCCGCTCGGACGACCAGGAACTGATTGTGCGCGCCGACGCCTCCGCGAGCACCCCCGAACAGATCGAGAACATCATCATCCGTGGCGTCACCCGAATCGGCGATATCGCTCAGGTCTATTTCGGGCCGGAAGATGCGACTTCCTACGTGCGTCTCGACGGACGGCCGGTGATCGGCCTCGGCGTGATCCGTCAGGCGCATTCCAACACCATCGAAATTTCCAATGCCGTGACCCGCGCGCTGGAGCGTCTGAACCGACGCTTTGATGATTTGAAACTCGTAAAAATTGCTGATGACGCCACCTTTATTCGGGGCTCGGTGCAGGAAGTGCTGATCACCCTCAGCCTGACCATCGCCATCGTGATCGGCACGATTTGGGTCTTCATGGGTTCGCTGCGGGCTACGCTCATCCCCAGCGCCGCCATTCCCATTGCCTTGATCGGTACGCTGGCGGCAATCTGGCTATTGGGCTTTTCCATCAACATTCTCACCCTGCTGGCGCTGGTGCTGGCCACTGGATTGATCGTCGACGACGCCATCGTGGTGCTGGAAAACGTCCAACGCCGGCGCGGACAAGGACTCGGTCCCCGGGCGGCGGCGGTGCTGGGCGCACGACAGGTGTTCTTCGCAGTGGTAGCGACTACGGCGGTGTTAATTGCGGTCTTCGCGCCGATCTCCTTTTTACCCGGCGCTGCGGGGCGGCTGTTTCGGGAATTCGGCTTCGTGCTGGCCGTCGCCGTGGCGATTTCGTCATTCGTAGCCCTGTCTTTGGTCCCGGCGCTGGCGGCCCGGCTGCCCCGAAACGCCGGGAGTGGACATCGCGCTCGCGGGTGGCTGATCGGTCTCGGCGAAGGATTAGCCGCTTTCTACAGCGCCAGTTTGCGTTGGACGCTGGCCTGGCCGCTGGTGACGCTGGGCCTGGCGCTGCTGGCGGCGGCGGGCGCTGGAGTGCTTTATCAACTACTGGACCAGGAACTGTTGCCGCCGGAAGACCGGGGCGTCATCGAGGTCCGCGCGACGGGTCCGGATGGCGTCTCGCTCGAATACTCCGAGCGCCAGGCCGCGCGCATGGAGGCGGTGCTGCAACCGCTGGTGGCGAGGGGCGAAGCGGAATCCCTGTTAACCATTGTTGGACGTTACGATTTCAACCGGGTGGGAATCACCTTGCCACTGACGCCCTGGGATCAGCGGCAGCGCAGTCAACAGGACATCATCCGGGAAATTCGCGGGCCGCTGGCGCACATTCCCGGCGCGCGCGTCGGCGCTTTCAGTCCCAACAGTCTCAACCTGCGCGACGCCGGCGGCGGCATTGAAGTCGCGTTGGTCGGCAGCGACTATCTCGAACTCTACGAAACGGCCAAGATCATGGCGCGGGCGATCGAGGACCGCCTGCCCCATCTCACCCAGCCGGACATTTCCTATCAGCCGACCCAGCCGCAGTTGTCATTAACCATCGACCGGCGGCGGGCCGCGGATTTGGGCATTCCGCTGGACGGGCTGGCGGCCACGCTGCGGGCGATGATCGACGGCGATGAACTCGTGGATTTGAACATTGCCGATCAAACCATTCCCATTCTACTCGAAGCCGCCACTGGCAAAATCAACGATCCCTCCGATCTGGTCAATCTGTATGTCAGCGCCGAAAACGGCAAATTGCTGCCGTTGTCGACCGTCGTGACCTTAAAGGAAGAAGGAGTCGCGGCGGAACTGGATCGTCACGTTCAGCGCCGGGCGGTCGAAATCGCCGCCGACGTCACGCCGGGTTATCCGCTACAGTCGGCGGTGGACGATCTGCGCGCACTGGCCGACGAGTTGTTGCCGGATGACGTCAGTATGATTTTTCTCGGCGAAGCGGCGACTCTCGAAGAAACCTCGCGGGAGGTCGCATTGACCTACGCTATCGCCCTGGTCGTAGTCTTTCTAGTGCTTTGCGCACAGTTTGAAAGCCTGACTAGCGCTACGGTCGTCATTCTAATTGTGCCCTTTGGCGTCGCCGCGGCTATCTACGCCCTGTTTCTGACCGGAACCTCAATCAACATCTATTCCCAAATCGGCCTGATCATGCTGATTGGGCTAATGGCCAAGAACGGCATCCTGCTGGTGGAATTCGCCGATCAGATGCGCGACCGTGGACATGCAACGCTCGACGCTATCCTGATCAGCGCCCGGGTGCGGTTGCGGCCGGTGATCATGACGATGCTATCCACGGTGCTGGGCGGGTTGCCGTTGATCCTGAGCAGCGGCCCCGGCGCCGAGGCCCGCTCAGCGATCGGCTGGGTAATATTCGGCGGTTTAGGTCTGGCGGCGCTGTTTACTCTGTATCTGACGCCGGTGATTTATCTGGGTATCGCGCCTTTCTCGCGCGCCCGGGCCGAACAGGGCGCGCGACTTGAACAGGAAATGGCGGCGGCGGAAAAAGTTCCGGATGACGCCGTTTCAATGCATTGAGCCATTGCGCCCGAACCCTCGCTCCGCTGGAAAACGATACGGCGACCGAAACGATCCTGCGCACGGACGGCGAATTGTCTACACTGCACGCCTTTCATCGTCATCAAGGGAACATCCGCCATGAGCAACGTTATCGATATCAAGGTGCGGGGCTATCATCTCGATCTGTTTCGTCATGTCAACAATGCCCGCTATCTGGAATTTCTGGAAGAAGGCCGCTGGAGTTTCCTGGAAAGCCGGGGCGCTCTGGAGCTTCTGGAACGGGGCCATTACTCCTTCGTCGCGGTCAACATCAACATCAACTACCGTCGCGCCGCCGGCATGGGCGAAGTCCTGCAAATCGACACGTCCATGAAGAAAATCGGCAACCGCAGTTGCATCATGCATCAGCTCATCACCCTCAAGGGAACCGACACCGTAGTCGCCGATGCCGACGTCACTTTTGTCATCGTGGATACCCGTTCCGAAAAGGCGGTCGTCCTGGAGGGCGATCTGCGCGCCGCAATGGAAAGGATGATGGGTTAGGCGATCCGCCATTTAGAACGCCTATCGAAACAATAGACAAAATTTATTTCTGTTATTGGGGGTGGCTGCCCATACTGGTGAACGGACGCAGAGTCCGCTCGCTGTCTTTCAGACGCGAGCAAATTATGACCGACAACAATGACGATCGGGAACGAAGACATTCGTTTGCACTAATCCCCTCTCGATCGGTCCAAACCCCCGGAGGCAGAAATCCCATGTTCAGACCAAAAAGATCCTTAGTCGCTGCCTTGGCGATCGCACTGGCGCCGCTCGCATCCGTGAATCCTGCCTTGGCGCAGGGCGAACCCAAGCCGAACCAATTCTGGTGGCCTGACCAACTCAACCTCCAACCCCTGCGCGACCACGACCCGGCATCCAATCCCTACGGCAAGGACTTCGACTACGCCAAGGCGTTCGCCAACCTTGACCTCGCGGCCGTCAAACAGGACCTCAAGACCTTGATGACCACCTCCCAGGACTGGTGGCCGGCCGACTTCGG
>JAGRHM010000177.1 GCA_020445005.1 Candidatus Competibacteraceae bacterium
TGTATGCGTGGCGCCGCGACTGCTGGAGCACGCCGAGTCGGGCGTCGATGAGGATGATGGCGACGTTGGCGGTCGAGGCGCCGGTCGCCATGTTCCGGGTGTACTGCTCATGGCCTGGAGTGTCGGCGATGATGAACTTGCGTTTTTCGGTAGAGAAGTAGCGATAAGCTACGTCGATGGTGATGCCCTGCTCACGCTCGGCCTGCAGCCCATCCACCAGGAGCGCCAAGTCCAGCTCCTCGCCGGTCGTTCCATACTTCGTAGTATCGCGGCGCACCGCGGCGAGTTGATCCTCATAGATTAATTGCGTGTCGTACAGCAGCCGGCCAATCAGGGTGCTTTTACCGTCATCGACGCTGCCACAGGTAATAAAGCGCAGCAAATCCTTGCGCTCGTGGGTTTCCAGGTAAGCCTGGATATCGGATTCGATCAAGGGGGAAGCGTGGGACATGTTAAAAATACCCCTGCCGCTTTTTCTCTTCCATGGAACTGGCGGCGTCGTGATCAATTAGCCGGCCCTGGCGTTCCGAGTGACGGGTGAGCAACATTTCCTGGATGATCTCCGGCAAAGTCGTTGCGTGGGAACGAATAGCGCCCGTCAGCGGATAGCAACCGAGGGTGCGAAACCGTACCCATTCCTTCTGAGGCGTTTCCCCTGGCTCCAGGGGCATCCGTTCATCATCGACCATGATCAACGTTCCATCCCGTTCGACGGCCGGACGTTCCGCGGCAAAATACAAGGGGACGATAGGAATATCTTCCAAATGAATGTATTGCCAAATATCCAGTTCGGTCCAGTTGGACAGGGGGAAAACCCGGATGCTTTCTCCCTTGCGCACACGACCATTGTAAAGATTCCACAATTCCGGACGCTGGTTCTTCGGATCCCAGCGATGGTTGCGGTCACGGAACGAGTAGACGCGCTCCTTGGCCCGTGAGCGTTCTTCATCACGCCGTGCGCCGCCAAACGCGGCGTCAAAGCCATGGCGTTCCAGCGCTTGCTTGAGCGCCTGGGTTTTCATGATATCCGTGTGGACTTGCGAGCCGTGGCTGAAGGGGTTGATACCCTGGCTTAATCCGTCCTGGTTGATATGAACGATCAGCTCCAGCCCCAGGCGCTTGGCCTGTTCGTCGCGAAAACGGATCATCTCCTTGAACTTCCAGGTCGTATCAACATGCAGCAACGGAAACGGCGGCTTGCCCGGATGGAAGGCTTTCAACGCCAGGCGCAGCATCACCGAGGAATCCTTCCCGATTGAGTACAGCATTACCGGTTTTTCAAACTCCGCAGCGACTTCGCGGATAATATGGATGCTCTCGGCTTCGAGTTGCTTGAGATGAGTCAGTTTATAGGGGTCCATGGGGTCCGTGAGGCTGGATACGAAAGCGATTGGAGCGCCGCCAGGCTTTACCAGAGACCTGCGGAGCGAACGAGGGAACCGATTGTCAGGTTTTACCTGACTCGCGTCAATATAGCCCATAATCAGTCATTCAACAGGGTAACGACGCTAACGGAATTAGCCGCTATCATTAAAATTTATTCGTTGTAATATCAAATACTGATGTGTAAGAGCCTGCTTGCGAGCAATAAGCCATTGAATTGTTAGCAAACCAGCTCCTACAAGAACTCAATTTCTATCGAGAAACGGTATAAAAAACCGTGGACCTGGAGTGTGTGCCAATGGCGTTGGGACCAGTGATGCTGGGAGTGGAAGGCTTGGCGCTGACCGCCGAGGAACGCGAGTTGTTAAACCACCCCCTCGTAGGCGGAGTGATTCTATTTGCCCGCAATTATCAATCCCCGGAACAGGTTGCAGCATTGACCGACGCTATTCACGCCTTGCGTCAACCGCGCCTGCTGATTGCCGTCGATCATGAAGGCGGCCGGGTTCAACGCTTCCGCGAGGGATTCACCCGCTTGCCGGCGGTGCGGCGGTTAGGCGAGATCCATGATCAGGATCCAATGCGCGCCAAGCAGTTGGCGCGCGTTACCGGCTGGCTGATGGCTGCTGAGTTGCGGGCGGTGGGCATCGACTTCAGCTTTGCGCCGGTGCTGGATCTGGATCATGGGGTCAGCGGCATTATCGGCGACCGGGCGTTTCACCACGATCCGGAGATCGTCGCTGATCTGGCGCATGCCTATGTCAGCGGGATGCAGAAAGCAGGCATGGAGGCGGTGGGCAAGCACTTTCCGGGACACGGCGGGATTGCCGCCGATTCGCATCTGGAGCTGCCCGTAGACCCGCGCCCTTATGCCGATCTGGCGACCGCCGATTTACTGGCGTTTGAACGGATGATCCATTATGGTCTGGCGGCGCTCATGCCGGCCCATGTTCTTTATCCGCAAGTGGATAGCCGACCTGCCGGCTTCTCGGCCCGCTGGCTCAAGGAAATCCTGCGTCAGAACTTGGAGTTTCATGGGGTCGTCTTCAGCGATGATTTGGATATGGCGAGCGCCCAAGAGGCCGGAAGCCCGCCGGAACGGGCGCGAGCAGCGTTAATGGCCGGTTGTGATGTGGCGCTGGCCTGTAATGATCGCCGCGCTGCCGTAGCGATCCTCGATCACCTGGGTCTGAAACCTGATCCGGTGAGTCAGGTGCGGCTGATTCGCCTGCATGGGCGCGGTCGCTCTAATCTCAAGCGATTGCATTACCACCCCGTCTGGCAGCGCGCGGTTCGGCTGGTTCAGGATTATGATGCATCGCCCTTGCTGGACATGGATATTTGATTGGGGGCTGCTATTTCGAGTCCAATTCCAGCCGGGCCGCCTCCTCATCCGTGAACAAGCGCGAACGGGTCAGAAAACGCAAGCCTTCCGGGCCTTCCAAGGAGAACATTCCGCCCCGGCCAGGCACCACATCGATGGTCAGTTGGGTATGTTTCCAATACTCGAACTGGGCGGCGCTCATATAGAACGGGCAACCACCAATTTCGCCCAGGCGCACATCGCTATCGCCCACCAGAAACTCACCGTCGGGGTAACACATCGGCGAACTGCCGTCGCAGCAACCGCCGGATTGGTGAAACATCAACGGGCCATATTTGGTCTTCAGACGGGCGATCAAGTCCAGCGCAGCGTCCGTCGCCAATACGCGGGGAATGGTGGCCACCGATCTCTCCTTCTCCACTTCAATCGAGGTAGGGCGGGTTAGCGCAGCGTAACCCGGCATTGGCTGAACGGCTGTGGCGGCGGGTTACGGCTAACGCCTAACCCGCCCTACGCGGCTACGCAGTTTGCGTTTAGAAGAAACCCAGCGCCTTGGGGCTGTAGCTCACCAGCAGGTTCTTGGTCTGCTGGTGGTGGTCGAGCATCATCTTGTGGGTCTCGCGGCCGATGCCCGAGCCCTTGTAGCCGCCGAACGCGGCGTGCCCCGGGTAGGCGCGGTAGCAGTGGGTCCACCCACGACCGGCGTGGAGGCCA
>JAGRHM010000178.1 GCA_020445005.1 Candidatus Competibacteraceae bacterium
GCGGATGGGCGCTGGCCCGGCCCACGGCGTGAATCAGCGGGAAGTTGCGCGTCAACAGCTCCTCGCCGATGATTTGCTCCAGACTGGCGCCCGATGCTTGCGCCAACCCTTGCATCATTTCGGCGAGATGTTCGGGCATCAGATCTTCCGCCGGGGTATTGATCAGATCGCGAACCTGCGTAATGGCTTCAACCTGCCGCTGGATGCGTTCTGCATTGCAAACGGGATGCCGCGCCAGCCGCGCCATGGTCCGTTTGGGCGTCTTGTAACGGGTGAATTGATAAGCGCCCAGCGCCCAGCCCAGGGTCAGCCGCTCTATGTACGGCGCATCAAATGCAGCGTCCAGCGCGTAATCGCCTTCCGGCAACGCGGCGGGCAAACCGCCCAACGCCCAGAGACCATCCGCCTTACTGATCACGATGACCACAGCTCGCAACTGACCTTCCGCGCCGGGAATCAGGCTGAACTGACCAGATTTAGCCTTGAAGCCGGTCGTTTGCAACCAGCGGTGCAGGAACGCATCCTGCTGTTCCAGCCAGGTCGTGAACTCGCTCTCGATGATCGCAATCAGGGGAATACCGCTGCTCGTGCGGCTAGGAAGTAAACCATGGTTCATGAATTTCCGGCTCTGCAAAACTCGTTTTTATTCCGGCCTCGCCCAGGTGTGGGAGAGGGACTCAACGCCTACATGCTGGCTTGAAAAAGGCGGACGCCATCCCGTCCGGATGCTTTGACCTGTCAGTAGAGGATGCTTAACCTATCAAAACTTTTGCGGCAGCCCACTAGCAGCGCCCAGCGTCTTGAGAAAGACGTGCCGGGTCGGATTGGACGGCGCAGGTTGCGGGATCGGTTTATTTGGTCCTGTAAATTCTTTTGTGATGGCCAAGGTTCGCTGCGCAGGCTAGATGGCTAACCCATTGGCTTACAAATATGAAGGTCGCTGCGCAGGCCCGCCTAGCTGCTTTGATCACAGGAAAATTTACAGGACCGTTTATTTTCTGGCATAAGAAGCACTGTCACTTATACCGTTTCTCGATGGAAATTGAGTTTTTGTAAGCGCTGGCTTGCTAAATATCCAAAGGCTTATTGCCTGCAAGCCGGTTCCTACATATCGGTACCGGTACTTGACATTATATTTCAGTAAAGTCATTGAGGTTTAAAGATAGGTAATGTTGGAATGAATTACCTGATCCAACTCGCGGCTGTCCCGAAATCAGTGCTATCATCCATAGAAACTGCAAGATTGCGGAAACTCTCATAAGCCGATTTCCGCCCCAACCAACGACGAGCGCGACGCATGAACGACCCGCATTATGATGTCATCGTAATTGGCACCGGCCCGGGAGGAGAAGGCGCCGCCATGAAAGCCGCCAAGGAAGGCAAATCCGTAGCGGTGATCGAAAAGCATCACCTGGTCGGCGGTGGTTGCACGCACTGGGGCACCATTCCCTCCAAGGCCCTGCGACACGCCATTAACCGGATGCTGGAGTTTAACACCAGTCCGATCTTCCGCAGCGCCCTGGGGGATGCTCTCAAGCTATCCTACCCTGAGTTGTTGCGCTCCGCTGAATCGGTCATCGCCCGCCAGACCGCCATGCGCCGGGATTTTTACGGGCGCAACCGGGTCAGGCTCTATCATGGCCATGCCAAATTTCTGGACGCCCATACCCTGGAAATTCGCGCCGGCAGTCAAGGCGAACCGACCGTGTTGGCCGCCGATGGTTTTGTCATCGCCTCCGGTTCCCATCCCTTCCGACCCCGCGATATCGATTTCAATCATCCGCGCATCTTCGACAGCGACACCATCCTTAGCATGTCCACTACACCGCGCTCGATTCTGGTCTATGGCGCCGGGGTGATCGGTTGCGAATACGCTAGCATCTTCCGCAATATGGGCTGCAAAGTGGATCTGGTGGACACTCGTTCGCAGTTGCTTTCCTTCCTCGACGACGAGATCAGCCACGCGCTCAGTTATCACTTGCGCGACCAGGGGGTGATGATTCGCCATAATGAGGAATATGAAAGCGTCGAAGGTTTGCCGGATGGCATGTTCATGCACTTCAAGTCTGGCAAGAAGATCAAGGCAGACGCGCTGTTGTGGGCCAATGGCCGCACCGGCAACACGGCGAACATGGGCCTGGAGGAGCTGGGCATCACCCCAAACAATCGCGGCCAGATCAAGGTCGATGACAACTACCGCACCGCGTTGCCACACATCTATGCGGTCGGCGATGTGGTCGGCTATCCCAGTTTAGCCAGCGCCGCTTATGATCAGGGCCGTTTCGCCGCAACGCATCTGGTGCAGGGCAGTTGCGACCATCACTTGGTGGATTACATCCCCACCGGCATTTATACTTCACCCGAGATCAGTTCCATTGGCCGCACCGAGCGCGAACTGACCGAAGCGCGGATTCCTTATGAAGTGGGACACGCCTACTTCAAGAGCTTGGCGCGCGCCCAGATCACCGGACGCACGGTGGGGATTCTCAAACTGTTGTTCCATCGCGATACGCTGGAAATTCTGGGCATCCACTGTTTTGGCGATCAGGCGGCGGAAATCGTGCATATTGGCCAGGCCATCATGGCGCAACAGGGCGACGCCAATAGCATCCAGTATTTTGTCAACACCACTTTCAATTACCCCACCATGGCCGAAGCGTACCGGGTTGCGGCGCTTAACGGTCTGAATCGGTTGGCCTGAGAGAGGATTCTACCTTGGATATCACTCCCTATCTCAAATTGATGGTCGACAAGGAAGCCTCTGACCTGTTTTTTCACGTTGGCGCGCCGGTCAATATTAAAATCGGCGGCGTGGTTCGGCCCATTGGCAACAAAGTCCTTGGTCCTGGCGGCGTGCGCGAGGTCGCCTATTCGGTGATGAAGGATGACCAAATCAAGGATTTTGAACACGACTGGGAGCTTAATTTCGCCATTCCGCTGCATGGCGTGGGCCGCTTTCGCGCGAATGTCTTCAAACAGCGCGGCGAAGTCTCAATGGTGATCCGCTATATCAAGGGCGATATCCCGCAGGTCGAAGAACTGGGTCTGCCGCCGCTTTTGCGTCAGATCGTGATGGAAAAGCGCGGCCTGATTCTGCTGGTCGGCGCGACCGGTTCGGGTAAATCGACTACTCTGGCGGCGATGATCGATCATCGCAATTCCAGTTCGCCAGGGCATATCATCACCATCGAGGATCCGATTGAATTCACCCACCAGCATAAAAAATCGGTGATTGCCCAGCGCGAAATCGGCATCGACACCCACAGCTACGAATATGCGTTGCGCAGCGCCATGCGCGAAGCCCCGGACGTGATTCTGGTGGGCGAAATTCGCGAACGCGATGTGATGAAGTACGTCCTGACCTTCTCGGAAACCGGTCACTTGGTGTTGTCAACACTGCACGCCAACAACGCCAACGGCGCATTGGAGCGCATTGTCAACTTTTTCCCGGAAGACGCTCGGCCGCAGTTGCTGATGGATTTGTCGCTAAACCTGCGCGCCATTGTTTCTCAGCGGCTGGTGCGCGCCCTGAACGGCGGACTGGTGCCCGCGGTGGAGATACTGCTGAACACGCCCTACATCGCCGACCTGATTCAGAAAGGCAAGATCGATTATGTCAAGGACGCCATGGAGCAGTCCACGGAATCCGGAACGCAGACGTTCGACCAGGCGCTATTCAAGCTGTATAAGGAAGGCAAAATTTCCAAGGACGAGGCGGTCAAGAACGCGGATTCCAAAAATAATGTGGGTCTGCAAATCCGGTTGGCGGAAGGGATGGAGTCGAGCAGCAAATCGTCAGCGAACCTGGCCGATCTGGCGTTGCATGATGACGACCAGGAGAAGAATCGGATATTTGGGATATGAGCGGCGCGCTCGCCCGCCGCATGGCGGATATTGCGCCATTTCATGTCATGGCGTTGCTGGCGCGCGCGCGGGAACTGGAGGCGGCGGGCCGTTCCATCATCCACATGGAAATCGGTGAGCCGGATTTTCCGACGGCGGAACCGATCATCACTGCTGGCCAGTGGGCGCTGGCGAAAGGGTGCACTCGTTATACCCCCGCCGCCGGCCTGCCAGAGCTGCGTCAAGCCATCAGCCGTCATTACCGTGAACAATATCGAGTAGAGGTTCCCGATCAACGCATTTTAGTCACGCCGGGCGCATCCGGCGCGTTGCAACTCGCGACGGCGGTATGGGTGAATCCTGGCGACCGGGTGTTGCTGGCTGATCCTGGATACCCGTGCAATCGGCATTTTGTGCGGCTGGTGGAAGGCGAAGCGGTCGGCATTCCCGTCGGACCCGAGACCGGCTATCAACTGACCGCAGGCCTGGTTGAACAATACTGGGATGCGCGGACGGCGGCGGTGTTGCTGGCCTCGCCCGCTAATCCCACCGGCACAGTGGTTCCCCCCGAGGAACTGGCGGCCATCGTGGCCACGGTCGAGGCGCGTGGCGGACGGGTGATCATGGATGAAATTTACCACGGGCTGGTTTACGGTGCGGCGCTGCAAACCGCGCTGGCATATTCGGATCAAACTTTTGTGGTCAACAGCCTCAGCAAGTTTTACGGAATGACTGGCTGGCGGCTGGGCTGGCTGGTTGCTCCCGAAGACAGCGTTGGCGCGGCGGAGAAACTGGCGCAAAACCTGTTTCTGGCGGCTTCCACGCCGGCGCAACATGCCGCGCTGGCCGCGTTTACCCCGGAAGCGCAGGCGATTTTTGCGGCGCGACGGCAGGAATTTCAGGCGCGGCGGGATTTTCTGTTGCCGGCCTTGCGCGAATTGGGCTTTGTCATTCCCGTCACCCCGGATGGCGCATTCTATCTCTATGCCGATTGCGGCCGTTTCACCGACGATAGCTACGACTTTACGTTGCGCCTGCTGGATGAAGCTGGCGTCGCCATCACCCCCGGCATCGACTTCGGCCGCCATCGCGCGAACCGGCATGTGCGCTTTGCCTATACCAGCGCCATTTCGCAATTAGCCGAGGGCGTAGAGCGGCTCAGGCGGGCGTTGCGGAATTGAGATATGGTAAAGCGCGTTGCGCCGCCGCCGCGTTGACCCGTAAATGCTCCTGGTTCAGCGTTCCCACCACCACGCTGCTGACCCCCGGCTCCGCGA
>JAGRHM010000179.1 GCA_020445005.1 Candidatus Competibacteraceae bacterium
TTCTCGAGTTCAAACCGGCCCTTCGCCACGACGCCAAGATCGGTGTCCGCCGCTTCGATGATGGTTCCATTGGCCGCAACCCAGGCGATATGATGGTCGGCCTTCACCAGAATATCACCATCCATCAATGTCTCGGGCTTACGTCCTGCGCTGAAATCGTAAACCTTCGAACCCGTCATGGGTTGGCTGGGCGTGCGCCATTGCGCGATTTCAAGTTGGATGACCTTACCGGTCGCCTGCCACAAACAGTAGCTGATAAACCCAATACAATCGAAATGGCGAATGCCTTTGCAAGACTGTCCCCACACCAGCTTGCCGCCGATATCGCCGCCGCGTGCTGGCCCGTAGACGCGGCGTGGAGTGAACTGCCCGTAGTAATTGGTCCAGGCCGTGGGATGCTTGCCCTTGAGAGAAGTCAGGTAATTATTGAGATCCCAGTCCGAAGGTGAGGCGGGTCGAGCACCATCGAAATTGTTGTAGTTACCGCCGCAAATACAGTGTCGCTTGACGAACATCTGCGCGGCCAACACTGCCAGATCCTGTGTTTTATCCTTCTGCTTATTCGAATCAAGACGCTTGGGGTCAGCCACCAATTTGAGGTCTCGTCGGATCGGCAAGGGAGTGCCGTCGTTGCAGCCCGGCGTTGCGCCATAGGCACCGTTGATGTAATGGCAACCAACCAGACTGAGCGCGATTTGGACGATGCGCCCGCCGAGCGTGGGTTTTTTTGGCCTGATCGTGTCATCCCGCTTGGCGTGGGTCGTCTCGACCGTGCGCGGTTCGCGGTGACGATGGAAAGTTTCCATGGTTGCCTCCTCGGTTCGAAATGAACATCCCAGACCATATATTGAAACCTTAGCATGTGGTTAGGTACGAGTAGCGTGCCCTGCAAGCTAAAATTTCGGAAAAAGGCAGCCGCAGTCGTCGAAGAGCGCATTCGCGACATCTTTCAAGGCTTGCAGTGCCTTTTCAAGCTTGACTAGCGCCTTTTGTACCGTGACTAAAAGCGCACGCCGTTCAAGTTCGGAAATTTGGAGCAAGCGAATAGTCGCTGTCGCAATGGCCTGGGTAGCCTCACGAAGCGCGGATGTAAATTCCGTGTCCTTTTGGTCAAATTCATCCATGCGCTCGCGACACTTCGGTTTAGGGTTTGGATTGGTTTCTTTGCAGCGTTTTACCAGGCGACGTACATTGCTAGCTTCCTGGTTAGCGCTAAGCGCCGCTTCCGCCGCCGCTTCCAGGGCAGCCTGAACGAGGCGGGATACTTCCTTTCGGAAGTCTTCGGAAACGATACAAAGAAGTAAGATCAAGGCAAGTGCCGCGATTGCGATCTCAAGAGCGGTAATAGCAGCCCCGGCGGCGACCGCGGGGGCCGCGGCGAAAACAATCGGCCCCCGCGCGAATCCGATTTCCATTAGATGAAGGGAGCCCCGATCATATTCAGCACGAATCCGACCGCCGAAATTCAAGTTGCCTTTCGTGGCTAGGGCTGCTGCCGCACGAAGCGATTCAAAACGGACGCGAAGTGGCATGCTGACATAGATATTTCTCGGCCCCAGTGCGGTGTCCATTCTCACAAGCGTCGCCAAAATCGCAGCGCCCACCTGTGGACTCTGATCTTCTCCAGGGTTCGGCGCATTCGACATCGCTTGGTCGAGCGCTATCATCGTCATCTTGCCAACGATATTGTCTGTCTTCGTCTGATAGCTACGATTGATGATGTTTCGTTTCTGCTTAAAAGCGAGCACGGCGGCGGCCGTTGCGGGGCCATAAATTCCATCGGGAGTAATGCCCGCGCCATCCAGTTGTATCAACGCTATTTGGATTTTGCGAACGTGATCTCCTCGCGCACCCGGCACGATGTGAGCGGAGTCGGAAACCACAGCGGCTTCCAGTTTCGGATCACCACGGAACAACTGCGATTGAAGAGGCATAAGAATATTTCTACCCCGTTAAACGCTAATTTCATAAAGGCTATACAGGAATGATTCAGTCTCACCCTACAGCCGTTACCGAAAATCGCTCAATACGCTCGACTAAGGAGAGTCATCTTTACTAACCACATATGATAGATAATATAATCAAGCTATTATTTCCTTTGCATCTTTGCTCGGAAAACGCGACCAACATGTTTTGGATAGACCATTTTAATACTATAAAAAACTATTTTGTCAATTGACTCCAAGAATATTTATTGGAGGGCATATGCGCGCCTTCGTGCTTGGCAACTACATGAACGCCAACTTTTTATACGTGGATCGCCTGCCGCTGGCCGGCGAATCCTTAGCAGCCACGCGCATCTTCCAGGAACACGGTGGCAAAGGGTTGAACTTGGCCGTGGGCTTGCACCGGCTGGGCGTTGCCGTGGACCTGCTGATAGCGGTAGGAGCGGATGAAGCAGGCGCGGCGGTCACGCGCCGACTCGCTGAGGAAGGAATAGACACGATGCGGGTTTTAACTTTGGGATCGCATTCGGGTTATGGTGTCGGTTTCATCGCCCCGGACGGCCGCAACTTTCTGGCGGCTCATCTTGGCGCGAACGCCTTGTTGACTACCGAGCATGTCGAGCAGGCGCGCGATGTTATTGGCAACGCTGATTCGGTGCTGGCGTCATTTGAAATTCCCAACCCCGTAATCCTGAATGCTTTCCATCTGGCGCGTCGGCTAAGCAAGCAGACTTGTCTGAATCCCTCGCCGTGGCGTCAAATCGACAACGAGTTACTGGCGCTGACCGATGTGCTAGTGGTCAATGCCAGCGAAGCAGCGCTGATGTTCAATCAACCGGATTTGGAGAAGCTGACCCGGAAGGACTGGTTAGAACGACTGCCCGCCCTGGCCCAACGAATAAGCTGGCAGGGTCGGTTGCTGGTCGTTACCCTGGCTGATGCGGGTTGCGTCGCTCTCGATGAGGCGGATACGGCCGTGAGCCAACCCGCCTACCCGATCCAGCAGGTCGACGCCACCGGCGCCGGCGATGCTTTTGGTTCTGGATTGGTATGGTCACTACTACGTGGTCTACCTCTTACCGAAGCCTTGCGCATCAGCAATGCCTGCGGCGCGCTCATCGCCGCCCGCGAGGGCATCCTGGATGGCCTGCCCCGGCGCGCGGAAGTGGAGGCTTTTATGGCAGCGGCGGCTGTTCCAGATTGAGCGTGAGCCGGTAAGCATAGGCATCGCCACGAAAAGTGCCTTCGACATATTCGATCATTTGCCGGGAAGCGCTATACGTTTTGCGCTTCAAGAGCAGGCATGGGCCAGGCTCGGCGAATTCGAACACCGCCATTTCCTCGGGGGAACTCATGACGGCCTCAATCGTTTGTTCGCCACAGGTCAGGGCGATGCCACAATGTTCATAGAGATACTGGTAGGCTGAACCCACGACATTCCACTCAGCCAGCGCCGGGGCAGCGCTCAAGTCATACCAGGCGACTTCCCGCGACAGCGGTGTGCCATCGCCCAGCCGTACCCGCACCAGACGCAGGAATTGCGCGGTGGTTGGGCGCTCAAACAGCGAGGACAGGGTGCGATCCGTCACGATGCCCCGTTCCATCAGGCGGGTCGACGGCTTCATACCCAATTCCCGCATTTCCTCGGTGAACCCCTTGAGACGGCCCAGGCGTGGCGACAAACGCGGCGGCGCCTTGACCGCCACGCCCGCGCGCCCATTCGTTGACAGGTAATCCTTGGCCCGCAACTCATCGTAGGCCCGGCGCACCGTCGTGCGACTAAGTTGCAGTTTTTTGGCCAACACCCGTTCAGAGGGCAGACTCTGGCCTGCCGGAACCTCTCCCAATTCAATGAGCTGGGTCAGCTTCTGCGCCACCTGCAGGTAGCTGGGCTCGGCTATTTCGCGGTCGGGGACTAAATGCTCGATCAGTTGCTCTGATTTCATCACGGTTACAGGGTCTTGAGGTGATTTATCCGTAACGCTGCTGGCGGCTTTCTCGATCCCATTCCCGCAACCGCTCAAGCTTCTCGGCGATGCGCCCCTCCAACCCGTTGGCGGTGGGCTGATAGTAACGCGCGTCCTTGAGCGGCTCCGGGAAATAACATTCCCCGGCGGCATAGGCATGGGGCTCATCATGCGCATAACGATACCCCTCGCCATACCCCAGGTCTTGCATCAGCCCGGTCGGCGCATTGCGCAGATGCGGCGGCACGTCCAGGGTTCCATAGCGCTCGGCATCCCGGCGGGCGGCCTTGAACGCGGTATAGACGGCGTTGCTTTTCGCCGCAACCGCCAGATACACCACCGCTTGCGCAATAGCCAAGTTACCCTCTGGATTACCCAACCGCTCCTGAGCTTCCCAAGCGTTCAGCGCCAACTGCAAGGCGCGCGGATCAGCGTTGCCAATATCCTCGCTGGCCATCCGCACGACCCGCCGGGCGATATACAGAGGATCGCAACCGCCATCCAGCATCCGCGCCAGCCAGTACAAGGCCGCGTCTGGACTGCTACCACGCACCGCCTTGTGCAACGCCGAAATCTGGTCATAAAACAGATCGCCGCCGCGGTCGAAGCGCCGCCCAGCTCCATCACTCACCACCGTGACCAACGCCCTGTCCAGGGGCATCTCGCGCGCTTCCGCCAGTTCCGCCGCCAGCTCCAGCCAGATCAGCGCCCGGCGAGCATCGCCATCGGCCGCTTGCGCTAAACGCAACCGCGCCTCGTCAGTCAGCGACCCGCGACCCGCTAGCCCCTGTTCAGGATCGCAGAGCGCCCGCTCCACGACCTGGTTGATCGCAGCGATCTCCAGACTCTGCAACACATAAACCCGCACACGCGACAGCAAGGCGTTGTTCAGCGCGAAGCTGGGATTTTCCGTAGTCGCGCCAATAAAAATCAGCGCGCCGTTTTCAACGTAGGGCAAAAAAGCATCCTGCTGGGCCTTGTTGAACCGATGCACTTCGTCCACAAACAATACGGTGCGACGTTGTCGTTCCCGCCACAGGGTTTGCGCCTGCTCCACGGCCGCCCGCAGGTCGCGCACCCCGGCCATCACTGCCGACAAGCGGATAAACGCCGCCTGACTGGCGTTCGCCAACAACTCGGCTAGCGTGGTTTTGCCAGCGCCGGGTGGTCCCCACAGCACCATAGAATGAGGTTGGCCGCGTTCGATCGCCACCCGCAGCGGCTTACCCGGCGCCAACAAATGGGCCTGGCCGACAAACTCATCCAGGCGACGTGGCCTTAACCGATCAGCCAGCGGGCGACGGGGATCACCCGGCATCGCCAACTACGTCAACGCCCGGCGGCGGGGTAAATTGCAAGAGTCCTGGATCCAGCGCCGGATTGCGCTCCAGCTTCTGGAAATCCAGCCGGGTGCGCTGGCCGAAACCATCCTCCAGTTCCAGACTGACCAGCCGATCGCCCTTAAAAGCCACCCGCAATAACCGAAATTCCGGCTGTGGCTGGCGCGGCGTCAGTTCGTACCAATCCAGTCCATCCCGCTGACGAACGGGACCGATGGTAAACGTCTCGTCAATAGGCGTCGCGCCGCTGAGCAAGGCCAGTGGGGTTGAACTCAGCGCCGTGTCCAGTTTACGAACGGTGACCTGCTCCAGATCAACATCATAGGCCCACAACCGCTCGCCATCGGCTACAATGATTTGTTCGGCAGGCGTCTGGTAGTCCCAGCGGAACTTGCCGGGCTTCTGCATCAGCATCTGGCCGCTGGACGTTTGCACCATCCGGGACTGTTCATCGAATACCCGCTGAATAAAATCCGCCCGCAGCGCGCGCAGATCGCGGAAATAGTCCTGCACCGGCGATTGAGGCGCGGACTGGACCGATAGCGTCGGACACCATCCCAGAATCAACATGAGCAGTATGAATGACCTTTGCCGAAGCCAATTACGATTACCCATCATCAGGCGACTCCAACTCAAATACGCAAAATTTCTCACGACGGCGGCGCTAACACCTCGCGACCGCCATTGGCCTGCGCCGGACCCACCAGACCCGCTGCTTCCATCTCCTCGACCAGACGCGCGGCGCGGTTATAGCCGATGCGCAACCGGCGTTGCACCCCGGACACCGAAGCCCGACGCGATTCAATGACAATCCGCACGGCCTCATCGTAGAGCGGATCGCTCTCGCCACGCCCTTCCGCCTCACTGCCGCTGTCGTTATCGCTCTCCTCTTGCGATTCTGCCAACACCTCGTCCAGGTAATCCGGCGCGCCGGCCTGACGCAGATAGTCCACCACTCGATTGACCTCGTGATCGTCGACAAAGGCTCCATGCACTCGTTGCGGCAACCCGGTTCCCGGGGGCAGGTACAGCATGTCGCCATGCCCTAGCAATTGTTCCGCACCCATTTGATCGAGAATAGTGCGCGAATCAACCCGCGAAGAAACTTGAAAAGCAATGCGGGTGGGAATATTGGCCTTGATCAGACCGGTAATGACATCCACCGATGGCCGCTGGGTCGCTAGAATCAGATGAATGCCGGCGGCCCGCGCCTTCTGAGCCAGGCGGGCGATCAACTCCTCGACCTTTTTGCCGACAATCATCATCATATCGGCCAACTCGTCGATCACGACGACAATAAACGGCAATGGTTGCAACACCGCAATCTCGCCCGGCGTCCCGGCGCTGTCCGGGGTACAAAACGGATCAGCCAACCCCTCTCCTGCCTCCAGCGCATCCAGCACCTTGCGATTGAAACCGGCGATATTGCGCACTTTCAGCGCCGCCATCAACCGGTAACGCCGCTCCATCTCGGCGACGCACCAGCGCAGGGCGTTCGCTGCTTCCTTCATATCGGTCACCACCGGCGTCAGCAAATGCGGGATGTCCTCATAAATGGCCAGCTCCAGCATCTTCGGGTCGACCAGAATCAGCCGCACCGCGCTGGGCGGGGACTTGTAAAGCAAGCTCAACAGCATGGCGTTGATCGCCACCGACTTGCCGGAACCGGTCGTACCGGCCACCAGCAAATGCGGCATTTTATTCAAATTGGCCACGACGGGATTACCGCCAATATCCTGACCTAACACCAGGGTCAGCGGCGCGGTGGATTGAGCATAGGCCAGCGATTCCAGCGTCTCCCGCAGGTAAACAATTTCCCTTTTATGGTTAGGAATTTCCAAACCGATCACCGACTTGCCGGGAATAATCTCCACCACGCGGACACTGGCCACCGACAATCCGCGCGCCAAATCCTTAACCAGATTACTGATCTGATTGACCTTGATGCCCGGCGCCGGTTCGATTTCAAAGCGCGTGATCACCGGACCCGGCTCCACGGCAACCACCTGGACCCCGATGCCAAAACTTTTAAGCAGACTTTCCAGTCGGCGTGACATCCCGTCGAGCCGATCGCTCCCATAGCCAGTGGTATGCGGCGGCGGCGGATCAAGCAAATCCAGCGGCGGCAAGGCAAAGGGCATGGGCGAAGGCGGCGGGACCACCGGACGAGTCATCATGGCGACTGGCGTGGCCGGCCGGGGTGGAATATCGGTAACCATGCCATCATTCCTAGCGCCGGAAAGCGGTTGCCGAAATGGACTCGGCCCGTCCTGTTGCTTTGGCGATAAAGAGGTAGGGTTAGCAGAAGAGGATCGAGCGAATAGAACCGGCACCAGGGTTAAATCAGACATTGACAGATCAACAGCGGTCTTTTCAGGTGACGGATTGATCGCCTCCTCAGGTTGTAATTCCGACGACTCCGCAGGGAGATTAAACACTGGCTCAATCCGCGCCGAATGCCGACCTCCGGTCATTGAACCCCGCTCAGCGTCTGCTGCTAGAGATTGCTGAGAAACCGGCTTGCTAGTCGGCTCCGAGGCGTCATCAGTAGCCAACGCAGGCGCTGCCTCCGCAGCTTCCAGCAAATCTTCGGCATCGGTTTCCACACGGTGCGCGCGCCGCCAAGCGCGCGATTTTTCAATAGCGGCCTCCACCCAACCTGTCAAAACTAAGCGCGACCGCTCCATCAATCCTGCTACCGTGGAATGCTCCGTCCGCGGCGTGGCCGTCTCGATAACCGGCTTCCCGACTGAATTTGCAGAATCAACGGCTTCCTCAGAGTCTGCTTCTTCCCATTCTCCGGTTGAATCCGCTGTGCTGCGTTGACGGCGCGCTCCCGACGCCGACCCTATCATCCAGCGCAATGGCATCATGACCAGCCCGCCCACCATGTCCAATACCCATAGCGTGGCCTGACCGATCCAGTCCATCATCGTCACCCAAGGAACACCCGTCATCAAGGTCAAACCAGCCAGCAGCAAGGCCGCCATGAACAAATTGCCGCCGGTAAACCCAAATGCCCCCGTCAAAAATTGGCCGATATGCACCCCGACCAGACCGCCCGCCGAGCCATCGCCCGGCGTCGCGCCCGGCAACGCCCGCAGATGCAACGCCGCCAGTCCACAGGCGGTGGCCAGCGCTACGGCGAATCCCAGAAACCGATACAATACGATTTCTGCATCCAGTTCCAGTAATGCCCCGCGCTTGAACAACCGCCATCCGGCGAACACTAGGCCCATTGGTAATAAATAAGCTGGATAGCCAAACATATACAG
>JAGRHM010000180.1 GCA_020445005.1 Candidatus Competibacteraceae bacterium
GGCATGGTGCGGCAGTGGCAGGAGTTTTTCTACCAGAAGCGCTATAGCATGACTTATCTGGAAGCACTGCCGAATTTTGTCATGCTGGCCGAAGCGTATGGCCATGTCGGGATGCGCATCGAGAAACCGGGCGATGTAGAAGGCGCGTTGCGCGAGGCGTTCGCCATGAAGGATCGCACGGTGTTCCTGGATTTTATTACCGATCAAAGCGAGAACGTGTTCCCGATGATTCCTTCGGGCGGCGGCCAAAACGAAATGCTGCTGGCCGAGCGCGACGAGATGGTTTCGACTCATGAAGAAGGGATGGTGCTGGTGTGAGCAATAATAGCAATCGTCATGTGATTTCCATTTTGATGGAAAACGAGGCCGGCGCGCTGTCGCGGGTGGCCAATCTGTTCTCGGCGCGCGGCTACAACATCGAGAGTCTGACCGTCGCGCCGACCGATGACCCGACGCTGTCGCGGCTGACCCTGGTCACTTCCGGTAATGAGCAGATCATCGAGCAGATCGTCAAGCAGCTCAACAAGCTGATCGACGTGGTCAAGCTGATCGACCTGAGCGAAACCGATTCCATCGAACGGGAACTGATGCTGATCAAGACCAAGGCGATTGGCGAACAGCGCGCCGAAATGATGCGCCTGTCGGAGATTTTCGGCGGGCACATTCTCGACGTGACCGAGTCAACCTACACCATCGAGTTGACCGGTACGGGCGGGAAGCTCGATAACTTCCTGAACGCGGTCGAGAAGGACGCCATTCTGGAAGTAGTGCGCTCCGGCGCAACGGGTATTGCGCGAGGGCAGAAGGCGCTGCACGTTTAATTCAGAGTATTTCCTGACGCTTTGTTGCTTTGACAGGGGCCGCAATCGGCCCCTGTCGTTGATTTCAAGTCATTTGCCGATATCGACAAGCTTAAAGGAAAAGTAGATGTCTTACAGTGACTTTACTCTCGAAAAAATTCAACAAAGTTTTGCGTTAAAGATGGTTGAAGATCAGGATTTATTTTCTTCCATTCTTGAAATCGAAATCAGCAATATTCTCAAGCAAAATCTTGAGCTGAAGGTTCCTTTGGCGTTAGCGATCAACACCGAAAAAGCCCGCTCAGAGTTCATCATTGCCGAAGTTTTAGTTGAACTGAAAAGAATATTAAATGGCAAAATCAGCCTGTTTTCCGGTATCAATCTGGATGTGGATAAAGAGAAAGGTTTGAATGGATATTGCGATTTCATTGTCAGTCAATCATCTGAACAATTTTTCCTGAAAGCGCCGATCATTACGATTGTGGAAGCTAAAAACGAGAATATACCCAGTGGCATCGGTCAATGTATCGCGGAAATGATCGCTGCCCGTCTGTTTAATGAACAGGCCGCGCAACCCATTGAAAGACTCTATGGCGCTGTGACGATTGGTAATATTTGGAAATTTTTGAAATATGAACAGGGCGCTGTTTATATTGATCAGCAGGAATACCATATCAGCCAAGTCAACAAAGTTGTCGGTATCCTGGTAGCTATGGCAACGAAAACAGCTTAAATACGCAATCACCCCTATCTCAACCCTCTGAAGGTATCATCAAAAATGAAGGTTTATTACGACAAAGACGCCGATCTGTCCCTGATCAAAGCCAAAACCGTTGCAATCATTGGTTATGGCTCCCAAGGCCACGCTCATGCGTTGAACCTGCGCGATTCCGGGGTGACTGTGATCGTCGGGTTACGTCCGGGTTCTACCTCCGCCGTCAAGGCCGAAAACGCCGGGTTGACGGTCAAACCGGTTGAGGAGGCTGCTGCCGCTGCGGATGTAGTAATGATCCTCGCTCCTGACGAGCATCAAAGCGTCATCTATCGGCAGATCGAACCCAAGTTGAAGCAGGGCGCAGTGCTGGCTTTTGCCCACGGGTTCAACATCCATTTTGGCGCAGTGATGCCGCGCGCCGATCTGGACGTCATTATGATCGCCCCCAAAGGACCGGGTCATCTGGTTCGCTCCACTTATACGCAGGGCGGCGGCGTTCCCTCGCTCATTGCCGTGGCGCAGGACGCTTCCGGTCAGGCGCGCGACATCGCGCTGTCTTACGCATCCGCGAATGGCGGCGGTCGCGCTGGGGTCATTGAAACCAGCTTCCGCGAGGAATGCGAGACCGATCTGTTCGGCGAACAGGTGGTGCTGTGCGGCGGTTTGACCTCGC
>JAGRHM010000181.1 GCA_020445005.1 Candidatus Competibacteraceae bacterium
TGGGATCTAACGATAGCTCCGCTAGATGCTTCCCGGTGGTTGCGATGAGCTACCCCTTCAGTTTCAACAAAAAACCCACTTTACCGTGGGTTTTTAAACGGCAGATGACAACCGGGACTTCCGGATCAAGGCAGGCATTACAAGAAATCATCGCGACCGTGTCCATGGTGATAATTAACCCGCTCACGCAACTCCTTGCCGGGTTTAAAGTGTGGGACATACTTGCCAGTTAGCGTTACGGCATCGCCGGTCTTGGGATTGCGGCCAATGCGCGGGGGACGAAAATGCAGAGAAAAACTGCCGAATCCACGAATTTCGATCCGCTCCCCATTGGCCAGCGATTCGCTCATTTGCTCCAGCATGGCTTTGACCGCCTGTTCTACGTCCTTGTAGGGAATATCACTTCTTTTGCAGGCAAGTATTTCGATCAGTTCCGATTTTGTCATGAAAAATCCTCAAAGCGAACAGTGATCCCAACGGCGCTAATCCGCGCCGCATAACTGAAAATCGATGACAATCCATCGATAATTCATAACACGTCACTTTCCTCAAGAGAGTCAAACCCTCTCCTGTCGGGGTTGGGAAGAGGGCGGTACAGGTTCCTAGTCGTCGTCCTGCTGGGCGCTGATCTGTTCCTTGAAAATGTCTCCCAAAGTTGCGCCCGTGCTGGATTTCCGGCTGTAATCTTGCAAGACTTCGGCTTCTTCGGCCATATCTTTGGCCTTGATGGACAAGCTGATCGTTCGATTCTTGCGATCGACGCCAATGAATTTGGCTTCGATCTCTTCGCCTTCTTTCAGCAGAGTGCGCGCGTCTTCAACCCGTTCGCGGGATAGCTCCGAGGCGCGCAACGTTCCCTCCACGCCATTACCCAGATCAACCACAGCGCCTTTGGCGTCCACGGAAAGAATCCGCCCCTTAGTCACGCTACCCTTGGGATGATCAGCGACGAAATTGGAGAAAGGATCCTTGTCAAGTTGCTTGATACCTAAGGAGATACGCTCGCGTTCGGGATCGACCGCCAACACGACGGCTTCGACTTCCTGACCTTTCTTATACTGACGAACGGCTTCTTCGCCCGGCGCATTCCAGGAAATATCGGATAGATGCACCAAGCCATCGATGCCGCCGTCCAAACCGATGAAGATGCCGAAATCAGTAATCGACTTGATCTTGCCAGAAACACGGTCACCCTTGGCATGGGTCTGATCGAATTCATCCCAGGGATTTTGTTGACACTGCTTCATGCCTAGCGAGATGCGGCGACGATCTTCATCAATGTCGAGCACCATGACTTCGACTTCGTCGCCCAGCGCCACGACCTTGTTCGGGTTGACGTTTTTATTAGTCCAGTCCATTTCGGAGACATGGACCAAACCTTCAACGCCTTCCTCGATTTCCACAAAGCAGCCGTAATCAGCGATGTTGGTGACTTTGCCGAACACGCGAGTGCCGACTGGATAACGGCGCGCCAAAGCGATCCACGGATCATCGCCGAGTTGTTTGAGACCCAGAGAAACACGGTTGCGGTCACGATCGAATTTGAGCACCTTGACCTGGATATTGTCGCCCACCGCCACCACTTCCGAAGGATGCTTGACTCGTCGCCAGGCCATATCGGTGATGTGCAGCAGACCGTCGATGCCGCCGAGATCCAGAAAGGCGCCGTAGTCAGTGAGATTCTTGACAACGCCATCGACAACCTGACCTTCCTGCAGGTTTTGCAGCAAGGCTTCGCGTTCCGCGCTGTATTCCTGTTCGACGACGGCCCGGCGTGAGACCACGACATTGTTACGGCGGCGGTCGAGCTTGATGACCTTGAATTCCTGCTCCTTGCCTTCCAGGTAGGCGGCGTCGCGCACTGGACGCACGTCGACCAGGGAACCGGGCAGGAACGCACGAATTTCGCCGATTTCCACGGTAAAGCCGCCCTTGACTTTGCCGCTGATCAGGCCCTTGACAATCTCTTCCTTTTCAAACGCCGATTCCAGGGCGCTCCAGATACGAGCGCGCTTAGCCTTTTCACGGGATAGCCGGGTTTCTCCAAAACCATCCTCCAGCGCATCTAGCGCTACTTCGACCTGATCCCCGACTTTCACGTCGAGAACGCCTTCCTCGTTATAAAACTGTTCGATCGGAATCAGCCCTTCCGACTTCAGGCCTGCATTAACAACCACAGCGTCCGGACGAATTTCCACAATCATTCCCTGGACGATGGCGCCGGGCTGCATCTGCTTGTCGGCCAGGCTTTGTTCAAACAGTTCGGCAAAACTTTCGGTCATGGGTTATAACTCAAAAAAACCGGCGGTAGTGAACCGCCACAAGTGGGTTAGGGCTACAAGGTTCGGCGGACAACGCCCGAACCGCTTTTAGAGTCAACGGTGTTCCCGTTGCGGTGGGAACTTTTGGGACTAACGCCCGGGGCGCCCCGTTCTGGCGCCTGATTGATTCAGCCAATTCTGCCAAAGCAAAAGCGTAGTCAAGACCATCATCCGCGTAAAGGCTAGGGACTAAGGAATTACCCGTATTTTCAATCGCTGGCTGATCAGCGCCCGTGTCCATGCGCGGACCCCTGCAATACCGAGCAAAGTGGTGTCCAGTACCTCAGCATCGGCGGCAGGTTTCAGTGGTGCCACCGCTCGTTGCGCGTCCCGTTCGTCCCGTTCGGCGATTTCTTTGGCCAAGATATCAAGGTTAGCATCCACACCTTTTTCAATCAACTGCTTATAACGGCGATCGGCGCGCTTGCCGGCGCTAGCGGTCAAAAAAAGTTTGAGGTCGGCATCCGGAAATACGACCGTACCCATATCGCGGCCATCGGCAATCAGGCCGGGGGCTTGACGAAAGTTTCGCTGCCGCTCCAATAATGCAGTCCGCACGGCAGGCAGCGCCGCGACCTGTGACGCCGCGTTGCCAGTCGTTTCGCTGCGCAGCGCATCGCCTATCTCTGTCCCATCCAGCCTGATCCTTACGAGATTGTCGGGGTCGGGGATGAATTCTATATCCAGTGCGGCAGCGACCAACGCGACATGGGTTTCGTCCTGCAATGCGAGGTTTCGACGCAACGCCGCCAAAGCCGTCAGCCGGTACAGCGCGCCGCTGTCCAGCAAATGCCAACCCAGTCGCAGGGCCAGCCATTGGCAAAGCGTCCCCTTGCCGACTCCACTCGGTCCATCCACAGTGATGACAGGCGCCTGGCTGTTCATGAAGTTTGTTCGGTGATGTGCAAACCGGCGTTGTGGGTTAAATCCACGAAACCCGGGAAGGAAGTGTTGACGTTAGCGCAATCGTGAATGGCGACGGGTCCGCTGGCGCGCAGCGCGGCGATGGCGAAGCTCATGGCGATCCGATGATCGCTGTGGGTCTGCACCGTACCAGCGCCTAAGGTTCCGCCCTGGATGATCATGCCATCGGGCGTCGGTTCAGCGGCAATGCCCAAGGCGGTCAAACCGTCCGCCATGACCTGAATCCGGTCGCTTTCCTTGACCCGTAATTCCGCCGCGCCGGTCAGGATTGTGACGCCTTCGGCGCAAGCTGCGGCGATGAACAGCGCCGGAAATTCATCAATCGCCAGCGGCGTCAGCTCCTCGGGAATGCGCACGCCTCGTAAGGGTGCGTGGCGAACGCGCAAATCGGCGACCGGCTCGCCGCCAGCCAGGCGGGGATTCAGGATTTCGATGTTCGCGCCCATTAACCGCAGGATATCAATGGCGCCCGTCCGGGTAGGATTAACGCCGACATGTTCCAGCAATAGATTCGAACCAGGAGCAATGCTGGCGCCAACCAGGAAAAAGGTTGCTGAAGAGAGGTCAGCTGGCACATCGATAGCCGCGCCGGTCAACCGCCCGCCGCCCTCAACCGCGACTATGCATTGGCCTTCGCGCTGTACGTGGTAACCAAAGCCTTGCAGCATTCGCTCCGTGTGATCGCGAGTCGGCGCGGGTTCAGTGATGCGGGTTACGCCGCTTGCATAAAGACCGGCCAGCAGCAAGCAGGATTTAACCTGAGCGCTGGCGACCGGCAACGGATAGTCGATACCCGATAATCGTTGGCCGCCGTGAATGCGCAAAGGGGCAGTCCCCTGTTCCGTTGTTTCAATGCGTGCGCCCATGCGGGTCAGCGGTTCCGTCACGCGACGCATGGGGCGGCGAGTTAGCGATGCATCGCCGGTTAGCACCGTATCAAAGACTTGTCCGGCCAGGATGCCGTTCATCAGGCGCATGGACGTACCAGAATTGCCCATGTCCAGCGGAGCGGGCGGCGTACGGAGGCCATGCAGCCCGACGCCATGCACAATAACCCGGCCATGTTCCGGACCGTCGATACGGACGCCCATCGCGCGAAAGGCGCTGAGAGTGGCCAAGCAATCCTCACCTTCCAGAAAGCCCGTGATGGTCGTAACGCCTTCAGCCAGCGCGCCAAGCATGATCGCGCGGTGGGAAATGGATTTATCGCCAGGGACGCGCAATCGACCCTGCAATGCGCCGCCGGGTTGGACGAGATACCGGATGTTCCGCATATCCTTAGTCTTTGCTTGAGCAGGTCAGGGCCAGATGCGGACCATATACATGGCCCGGCCATTAGCGGTTGTGCGTTCAACCTCGGCCCGGATATTCCGGCCGCGATACCGGTCACGCACGACGACGGCATTTTCCTGGATCGCATATTGGCCGACGATTTTACTGGCGCTGGATCTGGGGGATACTGGCGATGCAGAAGGCGGCGCCGATGTTCTTGGAACGGAAACCAGTTCGAGTTTAGGCAATGAAGCCGCAGACTTAGCGCGGGCGGTGCGTGCGGCTTCCGCTTGCGCAGCGCGACGGGCCGCCTCCGCCTGCGCCTTGCGCCTTGCGGCCTCGGCGCGGGCCGCTTCGGCGCGGGCCGCTTCGGCGGCGCGAGCGGTTTCAACTTGCGAAGCGGTGGTCTCTCTTACAGCAGACGCGGGCGTAGCCCGGGCTTGAGCGGTTTCCCGGCGCACCGCCTCCGCCCGGGCAGCAGCGCCGCGTTCGGCTTCGGCGCGGGCGCGGGTTTT
>JAGRHM010000182.1 GCA_020445005.1 Candidatus Competibacteraceae bacterium
GTTCGACCGTATTGGCGCGCTTGGCCGCTACTGGCCTGGGCGAATGCAGCCATCTGATCGGTACGTTGAATCCGCATGACCGGTTGATCCTGTGTCATGCTGGCGAAGTGGCGTTTGCTGCTGATCGGGTAGAGTTGCGTCGCGTGTGGTCGGAGACGAGTTACCGGATGCAGGCGTTGCGCGATGATCCCGAATGCGCCCATGAAGCTTTTGGCGGCGCCGGCGATCCCGGAGATCCGGGGTTGCAGGCCAGCTTGACGTTCGATCCAGCGGCGGATGTCGCCGCGCCGTATATCGCCAATGGCGAACGCCCGCGCATCGCCGTGCTGCGCGAACAGGGGGTCAACGGTCAGATAGAAATGGCGGCGGCTTTTGACCGAGCCGGTTTCGCGGCGGTGGATATCCATACCAGCGATCTCATCGCGGGCCGGGCGACGTTGGCGGATTTTCAGGGCATCGTTGCCTGCGGCGGATTTTCCTACGGCGATGTGCTGGGCGCCGGAGAAGGGTGGGCCAAGTCGATCCTGTTCAACGCCCGCGCCCGGGACGAGTTCGCCGCGTTCTTTGCGCGCCCGGACCGCTTTGGACTCGGCGTCTGCAACGGTTGCCAAATGCTTTCCAACCTGCACGAGTTGATCGCTGGAACGGAACTCTGGCCGCACTTTGTCCGCAATCGGGTTGAGCAGTTTGAGGCGCGTTTGAGTCTGGTGGAGGTTGTATCATCGCCGTCGCTGTTCCTGCAAGGAATGGAAGGTTCGCGGTTGCCAATCGCCGTCGCGCATGGCGAGGGTCGAGCCGAGTTTCGTGATGCGAGCGGACCTGAAACAGCGCTGGCGGCGGGTTTGGTGACCTTGCGTTTCGTCGACCATGCCGGCTTGCCAACTGAGCATTATCCCACCAATCCGAACGGTTCGCCGGGCGGGATTACCGGATTATGCAGTCATGATGGACGGTTTACGATCATGATGCCGCATCCGGAGCGCCTGTTCCGCACCGTGCAATATTCCTGGCATCCCGATGGCTGGGGCGAAGATGGACCCTGGTTGCGCCTGTTTCGCAACGCCCGGCGCTGGCTCGGATAAAAGCGTCGCGTTCAGCTAGACTTTCAACGTGATTGCTTTCAGCCCCCGGTTTTTTTATCACAGCTTTGAGGAGATGCTTCATGTCCAAAGCGATTTGCATTCATGAGTACGGCGGTCCGGAAGTCCTGCGCTGGGAAGATGTAGCCGTCGGTGAGCCTGGTCCCGGTCAATTGCGCATCCGTCATGCCGCCGTTGGCTTGAACTACATCGATATTTATCACCGTATCGGTCTCTATCCGCTGCCATCCTTACCCTGGACGCTGGGCATGGAGGGCGCGGGGCGCGTGGAGGCGGTCGGCGCGAGCGTAACGGAATTCCAGGTCGGCGACCGGGTCGCTTACGCCAGTCCCCCGGTGGGAGCCTATGCGGAAGTCCGGTTGATTCCCGCTGATCGGGTGGTCGCGTTGCCAGAGACCATTGACGATCAGACCGCCGCTGCCATGATGCTGCAAGGCATGACCGCTCAGTATTTATTACGGCGCACCTATCGAGTGCAACCCGGCGACGCCATTCTGTTGCATGCCGCTGCCGGCGGCGTCGGTTTGATCGTCAGTCAATGGGCGCAGCAACTGGGCGCTTTGGTGATCGGCACAGTGGGAAGCGACGAGAAGGCGGAAATCGCCCGTGCGCATGGCTGTCATCACGCCATCGTTTACAGCCGCGAGAACTTTGTCGACCGGGTGCGCGAGATCACCAACGGGCAGGGCGTTGCGGTCGTCTATGACTCGGTCGGTAAAGAGACCTTCATGGGGTCGCTGGATTGCCTGCGGCCCCTGGGGATGATGGTCAGCTTCGGCAATGCCTCCGGCCCCGTGCCGCCGTTCGAACCGGGGATGCTGGCCGCCAAGGGTTCGCTGTTCCTGACGCGACCGACCTTGATGACTTACACCGCCAAGCGCGAGGATCTGGTGGCGACTGCGGCTGAGTTATTCGAGATGGTTGCCATTGGCGCGGTCAAAATTGAAGTGCGGCAAACCTATCCGCTGGCTGAAACCGCCCAGGCGCACCGCGATTTGGAAGCGCGCAAGACGACCGGTTCGACGGTATTAATGCCGTAAGATCAGCAAGCGGCTTTCCCCTCCTGGCGTAGGGAGGGGACGCCAAGTGCCGGAGCAGCTTGAACCTGACGGTTAAGCGGTTGGCGACCCGGCGATTAATGCTTTGACATGCGCAGCCGCGCTGGCCGCCAGCGCTTGCAAATTGTATCCGCCCTCCAGCATCGAGACGACCCGTCCTGAGCAATATTCGCTGGCGATCGCCAGAATCCCCGCAGTCAACCAGTCATAGTCCTCTTCACAGAAATTCAGGCCAGCCAGCGGATCCAGGTAATGGGCGTCGAAGCCCGCCGAAATCAGGATCAGTTGTGGCTGGAACGCGCGTAACGCCGGTTCAATCTCCTCAATCCAGGCTTGGCGCAGTTCGGCTGAACCGGCGTTGGCCGGCAGAGGAACATTGACGATGTTGCCGATGCCGCGTTCCTCGCGACGGCCTGTACCTGGATAGATATACGCCTGGTGGGTGGAAATATAGAGATAGCCCCGCTGCGCCTCGAAAGCCGCCTGGGTGCCGTTGCCATGATGGACATCGAAATCGATGACTGCGACTTGCTCCAGGCCATGAACGGCGCGCGCGTGCGCTGCGCCGATCGCCGCGTTGTTAAACAGGCAAAAACCCATGGATTGATGGGGTTCGGCATGATGGCCGGGTGGACGAATCGCGCAAAAAGCATTGCTGGCTTCGCCCTTCAACACCGCGTCGACCGCTGCGCAGACCGCGCCGGCCGCCCGCAACGCCGCTTCGCCGGATTGTGGAGAAAGGACGGTGTCACCATCAATCGCGTAGTGTCCGTGCCGGGGAACCCGGGCAAAAATACGCTCGACATGCTTGGGTGCATGAATCCGCGTCAGTTGCTCCAGACTGGCTTCGGGAGCTTCCCGCCATTCCAGGGCGGCGAAAAGCCCGGTTTTCAGCTCATTAAGGATAGCGGTCAGCCGCGCCGGGCATTCCGGATGGCCATAACCCGCGTCATGCTCCAGGCAAAGTGGATGGGTGTAGAGCAGCGTGGTCATGGCCGTGACTCCTCGTGAATCGGCGCTTCATGCTGGATCGCGGCGCGACGCAGCGCCTTCAGCACATCCTCGCGGGCAATTATGCCCACTAACCGACCTTCCTCGACCACGGGCAAACTTTTAGCCCGCATCTCCACCATTTTTTGCAGCAATCGGCTCAGGGGCAATTGCGGCTCCACACTGGCGGGATAAGGCGTCATCACCGTTTCAATGGCTTGCTCCATGATCTGGTCGTAGTGCGGAACCAGGGTGTGAAAATCAAAACTGAACGCCTTGAGCAGATCGAATTTGGTCAGAATACCGATGAGGCGCCGTTGCTCATCCACAACGGGCACGCCGTTGAAATCATGGATTTCGAACAGCGCCTCGGCTTCGCGCAGCTTGGCTTTGGGGCTGATGGCGATGGGTTCGGGGGTCATAGCGTCTTGGACCCGATATTGCAGGAATTCATACATGGCGGTTCAATCCTGGCTGATTGGATACGGTCAATCATAATGCAAGGCGTATGGAGATGCTTGCGCGAGCGGATTGACGAAACTGCTGGCGCCATAGATGCTCTAATTAAATGGAGGCCACTCATTAAAGATACGATCTATTCTAACAAAACTACTTAATATCCATTGACTTTAAATTTATACTTAAGCAAGTACTTGGGCGGTGGGAGGTGCGATATGATGATCAACACTGCGGTAAACACAGGCATTGGCAGTATCCAGGGTGCTATTAAGAGTACGGATGGCAGCGCCCAGGAGATGGCCAGGGAAACCGTTCATCCCCTTGCTCCGGCGTCAATGGCGGCGCCCGTCGCCGAGCGGCGGATGCAAACAACGCCGTCCGCATCCCGGCAGGATTCCTGGGAGGAGCCCGCGTTGGAACAGGAAGCAGCGCTTTATCGGGCGCAAGGCGGCGCGCGGATCGTCAGCGCCGGCAATAAAGTCGGCCGGGCAATAGATACCTTCGCCTGAAAACTCATCCAGCCGTTTAGGCCGGATTCTTACGCGGATCGAAAGCATCCCGCACCGCTTCCCCAACGAAGACCAGCAGGCTAAGCATCAGGGCCACCACCACAAAGCCGGAGATGCCCAGCCAGGGCGCCTGAAGATTATCCTTGCCCTGACGCAGCAGATCGCCCAGCGAAGCCGATCCCGGCGGCAGTCCTAATCCCAGAAAATCCAGCGCCGTGAGGGCGACGATGGAGCCGGACAGGATGAACGGCAGAAAGGTCAGCGTCGCCACCATGGCATTCGGTAAGACATGCTTGAACATGATCCGCCCATCGCTCATGCCCAGAGCGCGGGCAGCGCGTACATAATCGAAATTCCGGGCGCGCAAAAACTCGGCCCGCACCACCCCGACCAGCGAAGTCCAGCTAAACAGCATTAACACCAGCAGCAGGGTCCAGAAACCCGGTATCACTACGCTGGAGACGATGATCAGGATGAATAACTGCGGCAACCCGCCCCAGATTTCCAGGAATCGCTGGAAAAACAGATCCACCCGTCCGCCAAAATAGCCCTGCACCGCACCCGCCGCGACCCCAATGATCGAGGAAGTCAGGGTCAACAACAGGCCAAACAGCACCGAGATTCGAAAGCCATAGATCAACCGCGCCAGCACATCGCGCCCCTGATCGTCGGTGCCCAACCAATTCTCAGTCGAAGGCGGCGCTGGTGCGGGAACCGGTAAATTATAGTTCACCGTGTCATAGCGAAAGCGAATAGGCGGCCACAGCATCCAGCCATCTTGATTAATCAACTCAACCAGATAAGGATCGCGATAATTAGCGGTGCTGGGAAAAATCCCGCCAAAATCGGTTTCCGCATAATCTTTCAGCACCGGCGCATAAAACGCGCCCTGATGACGAATCAGCAACGGCCGATCGTTGGCGATCAATTCTGCCCCCAGGCTCAGGGCGAACAGCAGCAGGAATAGCCACAATGACCACCAACCGCGCCGATTGGCCTGGAACTGCGCCAACCGACGCTGGGTTAGGGGAGTCAAGCGCCAGTGTAGGAAAGTCATGCTTAAAAGCTTTAAGTTTTAAATTTTAAGGGTAGAAACAAAGGCTAACCTTTTGCCTTCGCCATTTCCGCCATGATCAATTGCGTCCACGCGCCGGACCCCGGCAAATTCTGTCCGCCATCGGCGACCACCAGCGCGCCGGTAATGTAGGAAGCTAGCGGCGAAGCCAGAAAAACGCTGAGTTGGCCGATATCGTCCGGCGTACCGAAACGGCCCAGCGGAATCATCTTTTTCAACCGGTCGGCGCTGCCTTCGGGAACCAGCCGGCGCACGCCTTCCGTACCCTCGATCGGGCCGGGCGCGATGCTGTTGCAACGAATGCCGAACCGGCCCCATTCCAGCGCCAGATTACGCATCATCTGATCAATGCCCGCTTTGGCGGCGCCAACATGCGCCTGGAAAGCATAAGGTATGAAGGCTTGTCCCGCTGAAATAAACAGGATATTGCCGCGCGTCTCCCTGAGTTGTTCGAACGCGGCCCGGCAGGCGTGAAACGTACCGAGTAGATCAATATCAATGACCGATTTGAAGCCATTGGGACTGATCTGTTCCGCTGGGCAGGGAAAATTGCCCGCTGCGCCGCAGACCAGGGTTTGTATCGGTCCCAGCGCTTCACGGCAATGCTGCATCGCGGTTTCCAGGGCGGCATAGTCGCGAACATCCGCGGAATGCGCGGAGACTTGCGCCCCAATCGCTCGCAGCTCGGCGGCCGCCGCATCCAGCTTTTCTTGCGAACGACCGACGATGCCCAGGTTCGCCCCGACCACAGCGAAATTGCGGGCGATGCCGAGATTAATGCCGCTGCTGCCGCCGGTGATGAAAATGGTCTGGCCCTGGAACAAATCCTTGGCGAAGTAGGAAGTGATGGTCATGGCGTTTCCTTCAGGTTCGTGGTAAT
>JAGRHM010000183.1 GCA_020445005.1 Candidatus Competibacteraceae bacterium
GAGGGGGCCGGGGTAAAACGCGCCCTCCTTGATGCGGTAGAGGTATTGCGGAATCCGATACCATTGCCAGTTGTAATGCAGGGCGCTCGCGCCCTCAACGAGGAGCCAGCCTAATCCCAGCAAGACGGCCAGGAAGGCCAGCGCATCAAACGCCAAACGCCCGTAGCGCCGACGGCGTCGCCAACGGGAAGTCGTGGTTGCTTTCATGATGCGCAAGCATAGCGATCCCGGCTACGGATGTCATTCCGGGTGATTCGTCAGCAGATCGCTTAAATCTCCGCTGGTTTTACGCAAGTTTTGACTGAGGAAATAGGCGATCTTGAAAATGATCTGCAACGCTAGGCGCGGATGGTCTTCCGACAGTTTCTTAAACAGCGCATCGTCGATAATCAGCAATTCACTCTCTTCTCTAGCGATGGCTTTCGCCGAGCGGGGCTGATGGTCAATTAAGGACATCTCGCCATAGGTTCTGCCGGGCCGTAGAGTAGCGATTAATTTGTTTTTCTTATAAATTTCAATGCAGCCTTTGATTAAAATACCCATGGAACCACCCGGACTGCCTTCATCGAACAGGAGCAATCCTGCGTCGATCGAACAGGGTTTAAAATAGTCACCCATCAACAGCATTTGTTGCCAGGAAAAATCCTTTGCCCAAGACGTAGCGTCGAGCATTTCAGCGACTTTTTGCGAGGAGTGTTCCAGACGGGTCAAATTCAACGTATTCGAAGCGGCTGCCATCAGCACAGTCTCCTTTATCACATCCAGTTTGCTACCGACATCCACACGTTGGGCACTCTGGCCAGCGTCGCACATTGATGGTCCGCCATTCCATGCGCAAGGCGTCCAGCAACAGCAGGCGACTTTCGAGCGGTTCGCCAAGTTGCGTCAAGACCTTGATGGCCTCGGTCGCCTGGATGCTGCCGATGATGCCGACGACTGGAGCGAGGACGCCGGTTTGGGCGCAGGTTTCCGGCTCCACAGCAGCCTCCCGATACAAACAATGATAGCAGGCGTTCTCTCCGCCCGGTCGCCAGACCAGCACCTGTCCCTCCAGCCGGATCGCGGCGCCGGTTACCAGTGGTGTTCCGGTTTGGACGCAAGCAGTGTTAATAGCCAGTCGCGCCGACCGATTGTCGCAGGCATCGATGACCACATCCGCCCTCCGCGCCTGTTCCAGCAATTCCTTTTCACCCAGCGCCCGCGCCAGGGTCTTAACTTCGATGAACGGGTTAAGCGCCCGCAGGGTGTCCCGCGCGGATTCAACCTTGAGTCGACCGATGTCTGTTGTGCGGTGAATGATCTGTCGTTGCAGATTGGACAGATCGACCGTGTCGAAATCAACCAGGGTCAAGCGGCCCACGCCAGCGGCAGCCAGGTACATCGCGACTGGCGATCCCAAGCCGCCCAGACCAATAATTAGCGCATGAGAATCGCGCAAGCGTTCCTGACCGGCAATATCGAATTCCGGTAGCAAAATTTGCCGGCTGTAGCGTAGAAGTTCTTGATCGGTCATGGGATGCGGGGCGCAGTGAGGGAAGGTTACTCAGAAAATGATTGTAGTGAGTCCCGGTAAGAATTGAATCCCATGATGGCCGGTAAATTGCTAAACTTGCCGCCCATGCTCACCCTTCGCCAACTCTCCCTGCAACGCGGCGGCAAGCCGCTGTTCGATCACGTCTCGTTGACCGTCCATCCTGGTTGGAAAGTCGGCGTGGTCGGCCCCAATGGCTGTGGCAAATCCAGTCTGTTCGCCCTGTTGCGCGACGAATTGCATCCCGATACTGGCGATCTCGACCTGCCGGCCCGCTGGACGATTGCCCATGTCGCCCAGGAAACCCCGGCGTTGCCCACTCCAGCGCTGGAGTATGTGCTGGATGGCGATGCCGAACTGCGCCGGATTGAACAGGATATCCAGGTCGCCGAAGCGGCTCACAACGGAACACGCCAGGCGGAGTTGCACGCCCGTTTTGATGCGATTGGCGGTTACAGCGCCCGCGCTCGCGCCGGCAAGCTGATGGCGGGACTGGGTTTTGCTGCGGAACAACTGGAGCGACCGGTCGTGGAATTTTCCGGCGGTTGGCGGGTGCGGCTGAACCTGGCGCGGGCGCTGATGTGCCGCTCCGATCTGTTACTGCTGGACGAGCCGACGAATCACCTCGACCTGGATGCGGTGCTGTGGCTAGAACAATGGCTGCGCGCCTACCCCGGCACGTTGCTGCTCATCTCCCATGACCGCGA
>JAGRHM010000184.1 GCA_020445005.1 Candidatus Competibacteraceae bacterium
ACCACCGGCACGATGATCAGTTGCGCGATCCGCTCCCCCACCGCAATGGTAAACGGCGCATGGCCCCGGTTCCAGCAGGAGACGAGCAGTTCCCCCTGATAGTCGCTGTCGATCAGTCCCACCAGATTGCCCAACACGATGCCATGCTTATGACCCAGGCCGGAACGCGGCAACACCAGCGCCGCCAGTCCCGGATCGCTGATATGGATGGCCAAGCCAGTCGGGATTAAATGTGTTTCCCCTGAATGCACGGTCAACGGCTCCGTTAGACAGGCGCGCAAGTCCAGGCCCGCTGAACCGTCCGTGGCGTATTCAGGCAAGGGAATATCCTGGCCCAGCCGGGGATTGAGGATTTTCAATTCGATCGTTTGACGAGTCATCAGACCTTCCTAATCAGACAAAGTCCTTCCAATGCAAAACCGGAAAAGCTGTAGAGCCGGATTTCCAATTTTCCCTTAAAGCTTAAAACTTAAAACTTAAAACTCTTATACCGCTCGGCGATCAGCGCGACCAGTTGTTGTCCAAGCCAGTCTTTGTCCGCCAAGGGTAACACGCGCTCGCCTCCCTCCCACAGCACATGCAAGGCATTCTGTTCGCTTTCAAAGCCGCGGCCGGCGATGCCGACCTGATTGGCGGCGATTAAATCCAGATTTTTGCGGCGGCGTTTGTCCTCGGCATAGCGCAGTACATCATGCGTTTCAGCGGCAAAGCCGACCGTGAAGGGTCGATGGGAACGCAGGGCGGCGACCTCGGCCAGGATGTCCGGGTTGCGCGCCAGCTCCAGCGTCAAGGTCTCGTCGGTTTTCTTGATTTTTTGCTCGGCCATCTGGGCGGCGCGATAGTCAGCGACCGCTGCGGTCGCGATAAAAATATCCGCCTGCCGGACCCGGTTCATCACCGCTTCGTGCATCTCAAGCGCGCTTTCCACATCGACCCGCTCGACGCCGGATGGGGTGGATAAATGCACCGGGCCGCTGACCAGGATGACCTGCGCTCCGGCCATCGCTGCCGCTGCGGCAACAGCAAACCCCATTTTTCCGGTGCTGCGGTTGCTGATGAAACGCACCGGATCGAGCGCCTCGCGGGTCGGGCCAGCCGTGAGCAGCACGGTCAACCCTTGCAGATCATATGGCGCCAGGGTCTCGGCGGTCAGAGGGGGGCTGTCGGACGGCGCCGGTTGCCATTGCGCCCCGGTCTCCTTCCCACCAAGCAGCTCGACGACTAAATTCCGCAATTCCAGTGGCTCCAGCATCCGCCCCACGCCGACCTCGCCACACGCCTGTTCTCCGCTGCCGGGCCCCCAGATTTTAACGCCGCGCCGCGCCAGCAGCCGGCAATTGTCCTGAGTCGCGACATTTCGCCACATCAGGCGGTTCATGGCCGGCGCAACGGCCAGCGGGCGGTCCGTGGCCAGACAAAGGGTGCTCAGCAGATCATTCGCCATGCCATGCGCCAGACGCGCGAGGAAATCGGCGGTAGCCGGGGCGATCAGAATCAAGTCCGCCCAGCGCGCCAGTTCAATATGCCCCATGCCGGCTTCAGCATTGACATCCAGGAGTTCTGTGCGCACCGGTCGCCCGGAAAGAGCCTGGAACGTCAGGGGCGCCACGAAAGCGGTGGCGGCTGGAGTCATGGCAATTTGCACATCGGCGCCCGCTTCGTGCAGGCGGCGCGTCAGGTCGGCGCTTTTATAAGCCGCGATGCCGCCGGTAACGCCAAGCAATATCCGGGTGTTGTCCAAGGGCTGGAGCATGAGGGGACTCCGGGCGGAAAGGAAAAGTTGCGGAAAGCTTAACGCAACTCACCGGTGTGCGGAAATAAAAAGGACGTCCGAACGCGCACTGTGATGACACACGCCCGGACGCCATAGTCCGCGACGGCGGCCCCCGTTAGCCGCCCGGATTAACGCTGCTGCCAAGCCACCGTGGGCTGGTGAGCGTGAATCCTTGAGCCTGAGAAATGCAATTCATCTGCCAATTTTACAAGTTATTATTTTAATATGTATTTTATAATTTTCCTGGTTTGATACGCCCGGTTAATCGGGATAGTGCTGCCTGTTTATGGTGCGTAATATAAAGACCATGTGCAAAAAACGCGCGCCGCTACAGCGGAAATGTGCGCATCATGCAGCGAGAAAATCCAGGCGACCATCTGTCCCATCCGTCATCATGGTCCTCGCAGCTTCTCTTGATTGGCGTCCAAATTCACCCATACTTGCTCTTGTTGCAGCACTCCACACAAAACCATGCGAAACACCGCCCTTCTCCAGCGACGGGCGATTGTTCATGAGGAGCGTTTGATGAATGCCGAAGAGTTACGGTCAATCCAGGGGCCGTTGAAGGAACGCTACCGTCAAGTTCCCGAGGCGGCGCTGATCACGCTGCGCGCCCGGGGTCGTCTCGGCGAGGGAATCGTCTGCAAGGTCGAGACGGGCAAGGCGCCGGTGGTCGCCGGACTGCATCCTGCTACTGGCGGCGATGGTCTCAGCGCCTGTTCGGGTGACATGCTACTGGAGGCGCTGGTCGCTTGCGCCGGGGTGACGTTGAACGCCGTGGCGACCGCGCTGGATATCAAGCTGCGCGACGCGACGCTTGAAGCCGAAGGCGATCTCGACTTCCAGGGCACCTTGGGTCTGTCCAGGGAAACGCCGGTCGGTTTTAAAAATATCCAGCTCAACATCACTCTCGACACCGATGCTACCGAAGAACAATTAAACACTTTGCTGCGTCTGACCGAGCGGTATTGCGTGGTGTACCAAACGTTGGCTCATTCACCCGCCTTGTCGGTAACTCGTCAGCTTGCCGCCGCTTGATTCAGAAATTCTCCTATGTCCACGACCCTCTCTCCTGAGCAGGCGCTTAGCGCACTCCGCAAGGCGGAACTGCTTTATTCACCCGAAGAAGTGTGCGCCGCCCTGGATCGCCTGGCCATCGAAGTCACCGCGCGCCTGGAGTACCGCGATCCACTGGCGCTGATGGTCATGAATGGGGCATTCATTCCTGCTGCGCAGCTCTTGGGCCGCCTGCAATTTCCATTACAAGTGGGTTACGTGCATGCGACCCGCTATCGCAGCGGCACTCGGGGCGGTGAGATTGACTGGATTGCCCGGCCCCGCCCAGCCGTGGAAGGTCGGGTCGTGCTGGTGATCGATGATATTTTTGATGAAGGCGATACTCTCAAGGCCATCGTGGAAGAAGTCCATCGGCAGGGAGCCGTCGAGACGTATAGCGCGGTGCTGGTGAACAAGCAGCATGACCGGAAGGTCGCGGGCTTGACCGTGGATTTCATCGGTCTGGAAATCCCGGATCGTTATGTATTCGGTTGCGGTATGGACTACCACGAATACTGGCGGCAACTGCCGGGCATCTACGCGATTCATGATTAAGCGATCAACCCTTATTCCTCCGCCACGAAGCATTCCATTATGACGCCCAGCATCGCTATCATCGGCGGCACCCGCCTCACGACATTGGATACTTTGAGGATCACTCATCGGGAAAATCTGTCCACGCCCTACGGCCAACCTTCCAGCCCGTTGATTTACGGCGAGCTGAATGGACGCAACGTGGTGTTTTTGGCGCGGCATGGTCAGCACCATACCTTGCCGCCGCACCGGATCAATTACCGGGCTAACCTCTGGATTCTGCACCATATCGGTGTCAAACAGGTGATCGCAACCGCCGCCGTCGGGGGCATCCGCGCCGACATGGCGCCTGGCGCGCTGGCTTTTCCTGATCAGATCATCGATTACACTTGGGGGCGTCACAGCACCTTCTTCGAGGACAATCTGAGTGAGGTCACCCATATCGACTTCACCGAGCCTTACTGTCCCGAACTCAGGGAAAAACTGATTCAAGGCACCCACGACCTGGGTATAACAGCTTCTGAATCAGGCACGTATGCAGCAACGCAGGGACCACGGCTGGAAACGGCGGCGGAAATCCGCCGGCTGGAGCGGGACGGTTGCGCCATGGTCGGCATGACCGGTATGCCGGAAGCCTCGCTCGCGCAGGAATTGGGCCTTTCGTATGCGGCGCTCGCCGTAGTGGCCAACTATGCGGCGGGCCTGGGTGACAGCCGGCAGGCGATCGACGTCGACGCGATTGGCGATGTGCTGGCCGATGCAATGGCTCGCGCGCGCCACGTGATTGCCAGCCTGGCCTGATCGAACGATCTGCAGCGCGTTGCCGCGTGCGCCGCGCTGCGCGGGCCCGGGACTTTCCCGGGGCCGGTCAGTTCGGACGGGGCAGGGCGACTGCCTCGCGCAATTCGCTCTCGATCTTCAGTTGCTGGATGGGGTTGCCCAACGCGAGGCCATCGACGATGAAGGTATCCTCGGCGCGCTCGCCCAGCGTGGCGATACGTGCGTTGTGCACGAATATCTCGTGATGGGCCAGCACCAGGGCGATCCGGTAGAGCAGGCCCGGGCGGTCATTGGCGACGATCGACAACAGGTAATGATCGCTGTTCTCGTATGGGCGGAACTCGACCTGCGGCTTGATCGGAAACGAGCGCGAGCGGCGTGAGGGCCTGCCCTGCGAAGGGGCGGCCAAAGGCGCCGCACCCGCCAGGCGTTCCGTCAGTTCGCTCTCGACCAGCGCCAGGCGCGACCGGTACGAGCCCTGTTCGTAAGGGTCGACGACCAGAAAGCTATCGAGCGCGTATCCCGACGAGGTGGTGTAGACACGCGCGTCGAGGACGGAAAGACCCGCCGAATCGAAATAGCCGCACAGCCGCGCGAACAGGTCTTGCTGGTCGGGCAGATAGACAGCCACCTGAAAGCCCTGCAGGAACTGCGGGATGCGCGCTTTGACCTGTGGGCTGTCACGCTTGTAGCTGCGTGCGAACACACGCGTGTGCCAGGCGATGTCTTCGGCGTCCGTGCGCAGGAAATAAGGCGTGCCGAGCGACTTCCAGAAGGCCTGGTAGCGTTGCGGGTCGATGGCACGCAGGTCGAGCAGTCGGATGGCCTCCTGCTGGCGCGCATCGATCAGCGCCGAGCCTCGTTGCTGCTCGCCCGCCAGCACGCGCCGGGCGGCGCGGAACAGATCCTCGAGCAGCTTCGCCTTCCAGCCATTCCAGACCTTGGGACTCGTGCCCCGGA
>JAGRHM010000185.1 GCA_020445005.1 Candidatus Competibacteraceae bacterium
AGCAATTGGTCCAGATCCAGTTGCAGCAGTTGCTCAATCACCTGGGGATCAGGCGCGTCCTGGGCATACCCAATAGCGATTATTGTCTCAAGGACACAAAAAACCAGGGTAGGAGCACATCCTATGTTTTTTAATATCATTGATAAATTATGAATTCTGGATAACGGGGAACAATGATTATATTATCGAAAGGTCTCTTTTTTACAATTTGATCAGCCGCGCATGACTGCATCCGGATCGCTGATCGCCGCCCGCCAACCCGGAATCAAAGTGGCCACAATGTACGGCAGCACAGTCACCGCCAGTAAGACCAGAAGCTGTTGCAGGTCCACCACTGGTGTTAATTGAAATTCGGGATATAACACGGCCCAGCCTTTCAACACCGGCGCGAACAAGCTTGCGTCACCGTAGAAGACTTGCCAGTAGGCCAGAACATAGCCGGAGAGAAAAGCGGTGATCGAAAGTAATGCGCCCTCCCAAAGCTTCATGGCCAGAATATCACCGGTTTCCCAGCCAATCGCCTTGAGAATGCCAATCTCGCGCTTTTCCTCGGCGCTTAACCCGGCGGCCTTGTCCCAAGCCAGAATCATGAACGCCAGCCATAAAGAACTTAGCGCGACAAAGACCATGCCTTCGCGCCAGTTGAACACCGCATCATAGGTGCGCAGGATCTCAGCGCGCAGGATCGGCCGACTGTCCGGGAACACCAGAGCGATTTTGCGCGCAACCGTCGGCGCTTCCCGGGGATTGCGCACGGTCAGCACGGCGTCAGTGTAAACATTCGGTGGGAGTTGAAACAGTCGCCGGTAACCCGCTTCGGACAGCAGCAGTAGGTCGGCGCTCAGCAATTCCGAGACCGAGTTCAACACTCCAGTGATTTTCAGCGGTAGCGATTGGCCGGATGCAGCGCGCAGGCTGAGGTAATCGCCAACTCCGATGCGGCGGATGCGCGCCAGCGCCGCACCAATCAGGATTTCATTCGCCGCCAGTCCCCGTTCCGGCGCCGCCATCAGCGTGTAATTGGCTTTAACCGCGGGATCGTAGTAATACCCCCATAGACGACCCTGTACGGAACCAACCCCGCGAATCCGTTGCAAGGGTTCCAGCCAGTCTGCCGGCAGCAGATCGTGGCGACCCGCGACCAGCTTTTGCACGATTACTTCCGGCGCATCCTGTAGCAACAAGGCGGCTTCCCGCCGCAGACCCTGACTGAGCAGCAGCGCCGAACTGAACAGAAATACCAGCAGAGCGTACACCAGCAGGAGCCCCAGATTACGGGTCTTGCGCCGTAGCAGGGCCGCCAGCGTGTAATCAATCAGATATTTCTGACGTTCGATTGAGACACGCATGTTCCAGGAACCTCATGAGGCTGAGAGTGTGATGAAAATAGTATATTGATTATACTAATCTTATTGCGGGAGATTGGCCTGTAATATCGCCCGCGCGCAGACTTCCGCAACTGCTATTTTGCAGAGAATACTCAGGACAAATGCCATCTGTCATCGAATGCGATATAAATAGCGAAGATGCCGTAATCGTTTCTTCGCGGGCGCGCAGTCTGGGATTGCAGACCCTCGCCGAGGGGTGGACAAACCGGGGCAACTGGATTTTCTGTGCGCCGAGGGATGTTTTGCCTATCAGGGTAATCTGCTGTTCAGTCGGCCATTGCTGACGGATGAAATGGCTGACCTATTGCGGAAGTAGAGAGTCAGCGGCCAGCAACGTCGGGTGGCGGCAGCAAGGCGCCGGTGGGAAAATGCTCCAGGGCGGCCGGATGGTCTTGAAAAGGCGCGTGGCGGTCCGCCTGGCTGGGATGGCGGGTGTAACGAGCTTCGGTAAACAAGCTTAAATCACTCAGCCCCAGTTCCCGAACCAGCGCCCGGCTGGCGGCATGATCAACGGTTTGTGGACGCCAGCCGGCATCGAGTAAAGTCAGACTGAACAGGAACAGCAAGACTCCCAGCACAAACAGGGCCAAACGGGATGGACGATCGATCACTTTCATGCTGGCGCAGTGCTTATTTATGACAAAGTTGGCGGAATTCAAACATGAGCGCTGCTACGCGCTAAACTTGACCTATTTATTGAGAGAGCAATGATCCAATGTCCCGTGTTCAGACTGGCCTGGAAACTCTGATTTCCGAATTTCCCGAAAAAATTCGCGGTGCACGGATCGGCGTAGTTTGCCATCCGGCTAGTGTCGATGCCGAGTTGCGCCATATTCTCGATCGGCTGCCGGAGACCGGCGCACGGATTGCCGCTATTTTTGGACCTGAGCATGGCGCGCGGGGCGAGGCGCAGGATATGGAGCATGTCGAGAATTTGCCGGTTGACCCCCGCCTCAAGGTTCCCGTACATAGCCTGTACGGAGCCACTTTCGAAAGCCTGATGCCGCACCGCAAGCAACTGCGCGGACTCGATGCCCTGGTCATTGATCTGCAGGATGTCGGTGCGCGCTACTATACCTATATTTGGACCATGGCGTTGTGCATGCAAGCCGCCGGCAAAGCGGGCATACGGGTGTTGGTGTGCGACCGTCCCAACCCAATCAATGGGATTATCACGGAAGGCAATCTGATTAAACCTGGTTTTGAGTCCTTCGTCGGTCTTGACCCGTTGCCGAATCGCCATGGCCTGACGATTGGCGAAATTGCCCGCTATCTTCAGAGTCGGCGTGGCGTTGAATGTGAGCTGGACGTATTGCCGATGCGTGGCTGGCAACGCGAGATGTATTTCGAAGACACCGGATTGCCGTGGGTCTACCCCTCGCCCAACATGCCCACGGTGGACACGGCGCTGGTCTATCCTGGCATGTGCCTGGTCGAAGCGACTGACTTGTCGGAAGGGCGTGGAACCTGCCGACCTTTTGAGGTAGCCGGCGCGCCGGGCGTCGATCCTGACGCACTGGCTACCGATTTGTCGCGGCACAACCTGACCGGATGCCGGTTCCGCCCGCTGTATTTTCGCCCGTTGTTTCAAAAACACGCCGGAAAGAGCTGCGGGGGCGTACAGATTCATGTTACTGACCGCCAGCAGTTTGACTCCTTTATGACCGGCGTCGCCTTTTTACAAAGCATTTGGCGGGTGGCTCCAGAGGTCTTTACCTGGCGGGCCAAACCTTACGAGTTCGTGGATACGATTCCAGCGATTGATCTGTTGGCCGGCAATGACCATCTGCGTCTGGCCCTGGAAGCCGGCGCTGAACTGACGGAGCTAGCTGAACAGTGGTTACAGGAACGAGTTATTTTCGAGACCGTGCGCCAGGAAATGTTGCTTTATTAACTGACGCTCGGTAGCCTGGACTGACCTACGCTGATACCAACCGTCGGTGTCGCAACACCACTAACGAGCGTCCCCGTACTGGATAGGGTTCCTCGGCGGGATGCTGGTTGCCATACATCGGCTGACCCTGTGGCAGGGCGGTATCGATCATGACCTCGAACACAGGATTTTCGCGCAGCACCGGCAGCACAAAAGGGACTTCCTCATGATGCGCGTTAAATAGCAAAAGAAAGTCATCATCCTCCAGCGCATGGCCGCGCTCATCCCAGTCGCCCAAACCATCACCTGGCAGATAGAGTCCCAGACAACGAGCGTAATCATGGCCCCATTCATCATCGTCAACCTCCCGTCCATCGGGATTGAACCAGAGAATATCGCGCACGCCCGCGCCGTGGATGCCCCGGAAGAAATGCCGACGGCGGAAGGTCGGGTGGCGCTGACGAATCTGGATCAACCGCTGGGTAAAGACCAGTAATTCACGGTTCTCCGGCAGCCAGGAGATATTCCAGTCAAACCAACTGATTTCGTTATCCTGGCAATAGGCATTGTTGTTGCCGCGCTGGGTGCGTCCGACCTCATCGCCGGCCAGTAACATCGGCACGCCTTGTGATAACAACAGGGTGGTCAGGAAATTACGGCGCTGGCGCAGGCGCAAAGCGAGAATCGCCGGGTCACTGGTATCGCCCTCCGCCCCGCAATTCCAACTGCGATTATGCGAATCCCCGTCCTGATTGTCCTCGCCATTGGCTTCGTTGTGGCGCTCGTCGTAGCTCACCAGATCGTAGAGCGTAAAACCGTCATGGGCGGTGATGAAGTTGATGCTGGCGTGCGGATGGCGGCCGTTGTGTTCGTATAAATCGGCGGAGCCGGTCAACCGATAGGCCAGGTCGCCGATTAACCCGCCTTCCCCGCGCCAGTAATCGCGCACGACATCACGATACTTGCCGTTCCATTCGCTCCAGCCGACCGGGAATTTTCCGACCTGGTAACCGCCTTCGCCGACATCCCACGGCTCGGCGATCAGCTTGACCTGGGACAGGATAGGGTCCTGCTGGATGACATCCATGAACGAATCCTCCTGATCGACAATACCGTTTTTGTCTCGGGCCAGCGTGGCGGCCAAATCGAAGCGGAAACCGTCGACATGCATCTCCTGCACCCAGTAGCGCAGGCTGTCCATGACCATCTGCAATACCCGGGGATGCGCGGTGTTCAAGGTATTGCCGCAACCGGTGTAATCCATGTAATAGCGCGGATTATCGGGAACCAGCCGGTAATAACTGGGGTTGTCGATGCCCCGGAAATTCAGGGTCGGACCCAGGTGATTGCCCTCGGCGCTATGGTTATAAACCACGTCGAGAATGACCTCGATGCCCACGGAATGGAGCGTCTTGACCATACTCTTGAATTCGTTTACCGGATTATCAGTGGCCGCGTAGCGCGGATTTGGCGCGAAATAGCCGAGGGTGCTGTAGCCCCAGTAATTGCGCAGACCTCGATCCAGCAACAAGCGTTCGTCAGTGAAATACTGGATCGGCAGCAATTCGACTGCGGTAACGCCCAACGCTTTCAGGTAGTCGATGACCGGACCGTAGGCTAGCCCCGCGTAGGTGCCGCGCAATTCTGCCGGCAGTTCCGAGTGGCGCATAGTGAAGCCGCGCACATGCAGCTCGTAAATCAGCGTATGGTGCCAAGGAATCCGTGGCGGACGGTCGTCGCCCCAGAAAAAGGCGCTGTCCACCACTTGACACTTGGGCATACCCGGCGCGCTGTTACGGGTATTGACGCTCAGATCTTCAGCGCGTCCGCCCATCCGGTAACCAAACTGGGCGTCGCTCCATTGCATCGGGCCGACGATGGCCTTGGCGTAGGGATCGAGTAACAGTTTATGCGGGTTAAAACGATACCCTTCCTCGGGTCCGTGCGGACCATGCACCCGATAACCGTACAACAAGCCGGGCCGCGCATCCGGCAGATAGCCATGCCAGACGCGACCCGTGCGTTCGCGCAGAGGAACATGGGTGATTTCATGCTTGCCCTTAGCATCGAACAGGCATAACACCACCTGGTCGGCATGTTCCGAGAACAGGGCGAAATTGACGCCCTCGCCATCCCAGGTTGCACCCAGGGGATACGGCCGGCCTGGCCAGACGGTCATGGTGGATTTATTCATCGCGCTCGATTTTGAAGAAGGCTCCAGACTCCAGGCTCAATTAGTTTTACCTGGCGCCTGATACCTGATACCTGATACCTGATACCTGGCGCCTGATACCTGAAAAAGCTACTCGCTAAACGCCTGCATGGTCGCGGTCACCTCCTGCGGGCCAACCACAGTGATGCCGCCCTGGGTGACCACGTATTTTTTGCGATCCTCTTCAAGATCGTAGCCAATGCGCGTCCCCGCTTCGATCACGTTGTAACCGCCGATGATAGCCCGCCGCAACCGCGCGCCGCGCTTGATGTGGACGTATTCCTGAATCAGACAATCCTCGATCTCCACATCGTCTTCAATGATCACTTCACGACGGATGATCGTGTTGGTGATCTTAGCCTGGCGCACCATAGAGCCGGCGGCCACCACGCTGTTTTTGATTTGGGCGTCCATCAGGCGCGCTACCGGCCCCTGATAGTTACTGGAAAAGATCCGCCATTGCGGGTTGAACATATCGAAACGCGGCTGCTCGCCCAACAGATCCTGGTGCGCGTAGAAATAAGCGTCCCGGGTGCCGACATCGCGCCAGTAAGCCTGCTCCTCATAGGGTTTGACGCCCGGCACCTTATTGGTGGCGAAGTCGTAGGCGAAGACGCGATGCGTGTCCTTCAGTTTGGGCAGGACATGGTGGCCAAAGTCATGCTCGCCGCGCTCATGCGCCTCTTTAAGCGCTTTGACCAGTATCTTAGCGTCGAACAGGTAGTTGCCCATCGAGGCATAAGCGCGGGTTGGATCGGAGGGCATAGGCGGCGGATTAGCCGGCTTCTCCTGGAACTCGTTGACTCGACCAGCGTGATCGGCGTGGATGACGCCAAAGGAACTGGCCTCTTCAATCGGCACTGGCAGCGCAGCGACCGTGGCGTCCGCCGCCCGCTCTAAATGGAAATCCACCATCTGCTGAAGATCCATCCGGTAAATATGGTCGGCGCCAAATACGACCACCAGATCGGGGTTATGGAGTTGAATCAGGTTGATATTCTGATAGACGGCGTCTGCGGTGCCCTGGAACCAGTCGCCGCCGCGCATCATCTGCGGGGGCACCACGGTCACGAATTCTTCGTTGCGCATCGGCGACACCACCCACGCCTTGCGGACATGCTCAATCAGCGATTGGGATTTGTATTGCACCAGCATGTAGATCGATTGAATACCCGAATTGAGCAGGTTGCTCAACACGAAATCCACAATGCGGTAACGGCTGCCAAACGGCAGCGAAGGTTTCGAGTTATAAGCCGTCAGGGGACTCAAGCGGGCGCCTTCGCCGCCTGCCATTACAAAAGCCAGGATTTTTGGTTGTTTCATCGCGGCACATCCTTCGATTCAAATGATAGAAGTTCACATAACCCGCCAAGTGGGATCTCCACCCAGGCAGGACGATTATCCAGTTCATAACGCAGTTCGTAACATGCTTTCTCCAAGGCAAACAGTTCCAATAACACCCGGACTTGATCAGGATCGGCGGGATAACCCGGGCTGTCCCCCGCCGCTTCGGTGTAGCCCGCCAGGAACGCTGTGCGGGTCTGCTGTTCCCATTCATGAGCATGAGAAAGGAGCGTCTCCCGGTCACTGGCCCCATCCGCCGTGACCTGGCGCAAGGCGGCATGCACCGCGTAATTGAAGGAGCGCAACATGCCCACCACATCGCGCAGCGGCGAGTGCTTGCCGCGGCGTTCCTCCAGCGACCGCGCCGGCTCGCCTTCAAAGTCGATGATGATCACATCGTCTTTGGCCACCAGCACTTGGCCAAGATGGTAATCGCCGTGATAACGGGTCTTCATGGCGTGCGGCGTCATCGCTTCCACCTGCGCTGAACGCGCTGCCGCCGCGCCGCGCGCTTCCAGAACCTGAGCCGCCAGTGAGGCATAACGTCCCGCGCGCGGCAACCCGATTTGCGCCTCCAGCACCCGCTTGCCTAAGTCGCGCACCGCCTCGGGTAACCGATCCAGCGCCTGTTGTAATCGCTCGAAGGTCATCTCGACCTCCTCGCGAATCTGGTCCAGCCAATGGGTCATGTCGGCAACAGTAATCGGTTCTGGGTCAAAGGCGGGATTGCCCGTGGTTTGCGCCAATGCCCGATGCAGTTCACCGGTGCGCCGGCCCAGGGTCGTGGCGAACAGCAGAAAAACGGCATGCGGACTCGGGCTCTCGTCGGTTTCAGGAACAGTCGGTTCGGTCTGCTGGGACAGGCAGTCATCGAAAAACCGCTTGAGATAATCCAGGGTATAAGTCCAGGCATCCCCCTGGTTGGCGACGAATCCTTGCAGAATCGCCAGAGCGATGACGGTTCCATTCTCCTCATCTTCATATTCCAGCGCCCCGGCCAGCGGCGCGGCGTTGACGAAAGCAGCGACGTCGGTAAGGAAGCGGCCCATCTCCAGTTCCGGG
>JAGRHM010000186.1 GCA_020445005.1 Candidatus Competibacteraceae bacterium
GCAGACGTCCAACAAACCTAAACCTGAGCGGCCGTTCGGGCATGTCGCCGCCAAGGTCAGCAACCAGTCGATCCGCGGCCATCGCTTCGTACGTTGGCCTCAACGTCAGCACCAAAGAGAAACCACGCTGTCCGCGGCGATAAACCGAACCCACACCGTCTTGCACGAAGACGCAGCGCCGCGGACGGCCGAGGTCGCGGCGATCATCGCGCTGGTCAAGGCACCTTTCCCGGGCTCCAGACGGAACGTTTCTTTGACGATGCTTGTTCGATGTCGGCGCCCTGATGAACCTTCGCGAGGGCCCAACATCTAGACATAGAGGGAATCTGTTTACATTCCCATAAAGGGAATATAATATGCGAGTCACTATGGGAACGATAGCAACTCGATATGCAACTGCTCGGCCTCCCCAAGCTCGACGATTTCAAGCGCAAGCACGCGGATTCGCGCGGCCCGCTCGACGTCTGGCGGGTTTTGGTTGAGCAGGCGCATTGGAGCGGCCCGCAGGATGTGAAGAACGGATACCCAAACGCGAGCTTCTTGGCGGGCAACCGGGTGATCTTCAACATCAAGGGCAACACTATCCGACTAGTGGTCAAGGTGAAATACCAAAACGGAATCGTCTTGATCGAATGGATTGGGACGCATGCCGAGTACGACAAGAAGAAGTTCTAGAGCACATTGGCGACGCGGCGAACGGGGGAAAGGAGTTGGACATGAAACAGATTCGAGTGATCAAGACGCAGCGTGACTACGACGATGCGGTTGCTCGGCTGTCCGCTTTGATGGATGAGGACATCAAGCCGGGTTCCACCAAGGAAGGCGATCTGGAACTGCTCGCGTTGGTTATCGAGGCCTTCGAGCGCAGCAAGGTCGAGCCGGTATCGCCCGATCCGATCGACGCCATCCTGTTTCGGATGGACCAAATGAACCTGAGCAAGAAGGACATGGTCCCGTACCTAGGCTCCCTGCCTAAGGTGTCGGAAGTCTTGGCGCGGAAGCGCCCGCTCAGCTTGGCCATGATCCGAAAAGTTCACAAGGGTCTCGGCATTCCGGCGGAGATCCTTCTGGGCGAGGGTGATGACGATATCGACCTCGGGCAAGAGCCGCAGTACGACTACAGGAAGTTTCCGTGGCAGGAGATGATCGCGCGAGGCTGCCTGCAAGGCACTGTCGAGACCGTTCGCCAGGCCAAGGAACGGGGTGAGGAATTGATTCGGGAGTTCATGCGCGACGTGCTGTCGGGCGCGGATCGCCCGGCGCTTTTGCGCGCACCTCTCCACCAGAGTGGGTCGCGCGTCATGGATGAGTACGCACTGCGGGTATGGCGGGCCATGGTCCTGAAAAAGGCACGCCAGCAAAGGCACCTGCTAAAGGCTCAATACACGGCGGAATCAGTCACCGCTGAGTGGTTGCGCGACCTCGCCAAGCTCTCCCGGTTCGAGCATGGCCCCCGCTTGGCGATTGAGTATCTGGCCGACATTGGAATCACGCTGGTAGTCGTGGAGCACTTCAAGAAGACCTACCTTGATGGAGCGGCAATGTTGGACGACGGGGTGCCAGTAGTCGCCTTGACCTTGCGGCATGACCGGGTCGACAACTTCTGGTTTGCGCTGATCCACGAGTTGGTCCACGTGCAAAAGCACCTGACGCCGAGTCGTCTCTTCATTGCCGACAATCTCGATGACAAGACCCGGAGCAGCAAGGAGGAATGCGAAGCGGACGCTGGGGCGCAGAGCGCGCTGATCCCACCTGAGGAGTGGGACGCATCAGCTGTGCGTACCAACCCGACCGCCGCCAATGCGATTGCCCTTGCCGACAAGCTACGGATTCACCCCGCCATTGTCGCCGGCCGGGCTCGTCACGAAGCGGAAAACTGGCGCCTGCTAAAGGGGATGACCGAAGAAGTCCGACATCTTTTCGCCGATCAATATGGAGGCATCGTCCAGGCAGCCTAACTCAGCATCAACTCCTGCCGGCAAAGAAAAGGCCCCGAAGTGCTACCAACACTTCGAGGCCCGGTGAGGTGAATAGGGGTCTACCAAACCACCTGTGCACGCAATGTCTTGTGCGAAGACAACGAATTCTAGCAGTTCGCAGTGCATGGGCAAGCCAAAACCCCTCCACGTTTATGAGGAATGGCTATGGCCTTTATCCGACGAAGGAGCGTCTTCGTGCGCGCATACACCCGCTTCCGCTTCGGCGCGCGGGAGTCTGTGCGCCAACACTGGCGCTCGCACCCCGGTCAGTTGGAACTTTTTGCCTGACCACCACCGCGGGAATCGTCGCTGATTCCCGCCCATGCACTTCTTTTGACTGTTAGGAGCTTTACCATGGCAACGAAGAAACCCAACACTGAACAGACCTCCGCCCGCGTCGCCTCCAAGGCTGCCAAGCTGTTGACCAA
>JAGRHM010000187.1:0-154 GCA_020445005.1 Candidatus Competibacteraceae bacterium
TGCTGGAGCGCGGCGATGAAGTCGTCGGCTTTGACAATCTGAACGATTACTACGATGTCAATCTGAAGCAGGCGCGGCTAGTTCGCCTGCAAGCCTATCCGCGCTTCACCGAAGTGCGGGCCAGCCTGGAGGACCGGGCGGCGCTGATGGAGGC
>JAGRHM010000187.1:195-2203 GCA_020445005.1 Candidatus Competibacteraceae bacterium
GTGCGCTATTCGCTTCAAAATCCGCACGCTTATGTCGATTCCAACCTGGTCGGCTTCGTCAATATCCTGGAAGCCTGCCGCCATCATGACATCGAGCATCTGGTATACGCCTCGACCAGCTCCGTTTACGGCGCTAACACCCGGATGCCGTTCTCGGTGCATGACAACGTCGACCATCCGGTCAGCCTGTACGCTGCGACTAAGAAGGCGAATGAGTTAATGGCGCATACCTACAGTCATTTATATGGGTTGCCGACCACCGGCTTGCGGTTTTTCACGGTTTATGGTCCCTGGGGCCGTCCGGACATGGCGCTGTTTCTGTTCACCCGCAACATCCTGGCGGGTGAACCCATCGATGTCTTCAATTACGGCCATCACCGGCGGGATTTCACCTATGTCGACGACATCGTCGAGGGCGTCATCCGGGTGCTGGACCGGGTGGCGACGCCGAATTCGGAGTGGTCCGGTGATGCGCCCGACCCCGCCACCAGTCTGGCGCCTTATCGGCTCTATAACATTGGTAGCAATCGACCCATTGAATTGATGCGCTATATCGAAGTGCTGGAGGATTGCCTGGGACGCAAAGCCAGCAAGAATCTGTTGCCGATGCAGTTGGGCGATGTGCCCGATACCTACGCCGATGTCGATGCTCTGGTGGAAGATGTGGGTTATCAGCCCGATACGCCTATCGAAGAAGGCGTAGCGCGCTTCGTCGCTTGGTATCGGGAGTATTACCGGGTTTAGGGAGTTCCACCAAATCTTATTGAGTCTCCAACCGCCGCCACACGCATAGCCCCCCACTGGTCTTGTCCAGCATTTCCAGGTAGCGGGCATGCGCCGCCTGTTCCCCGGCATCGGCGCGGAGCACCGGCAACGGCGGTCGATTCCGGGGCAATGTCGTCCGTCGAGTGGCCTCATTGCGTTGCCCCGTTGCCGCACTCTCTCGAATAAACAGCGAATCCTGTTGACGGGTCATCGCCAGATACACATCCGCCAGGATTTCCGCATCCAGCAATGCGCCATGCAAAGTGCGCTGCGCGTTATCGACGTTGTAACGCTTACACAGCGCGTCTAGGTTGTTGCGCTGGCCGGGATGGCGCTGCCGGGCCAACAGCAAAGTGTCTTCAACCTTGCAAAGGTTCTCGATCAGGAGATGACCACGCCCACAGCGTTGCAACTCGTGATTGAGGAAACCCACGTCGAAAGGCGCGTTATGAATAATCAATTCCGCATCCCGGACAAAGTCCAGGAATGCATCAGCGATATCGGCGAAACGCGGCTGATTGGCGAGAAACTCGTTAGTGATGCCGTGGACCTTGCTCGCTTCGTCGTCAATGGCCCGATCCGGTTGTAGATACACGTGAAAACGCCGATCAGTTGTTCGCCGGTTCAAAAGCTCCAGACAGCCGATTTCAATGACCCGATGCCCTTGATTGGGGTCCAGACCGGTTGTTTCCGTATCGAGAACGACCTGTCGGGTTGGCATATCAGTTTACCGTTGAAGTCATAGGGAGCGGGCTTGGGAAATCGCCGCCCGCGCCAGCGCATCGACGCGCTCGTTTTCCGGGTGGCCGCTATGGCCGCGCACCCACTCCCACTCAACCTGGTGCGGAGTTAGCACAGTTTCCAGACGCTGCCAAAGATCGATATTTTTGACTGGCTGGCGATCGGCGGTTTGCCAACCGCGCCGCTTCCAACCCGCTAACCATTCAGTAACGCCTTTCATCACATATTGGCTATCGGTGCAAATCCGCACTCGCACTGGACGCTTTAATGCCTCCAGGCCATGAATGACCGCCAGCAGCTCCATACGGTTGTTAGTGGTCTGTAGTTCGCCGCCGGATAATTCTCGTTCCCGTTTCTTATAGCGCAATAATGCTCCCCAACCCCCCGGCCCGGGGTTGCCAGAACAAGCGCCATCGGTAAACAATGTAACCTGCTCGTCGGAAAAATCCACGGTTGTATCGTTCAATGTGCTTACTCTTGACGTTATGACAAATTTTCTGGG
>JAGRHM010000004.1 GCA_020445005.1 Candidatus Competibacteraceae bacterium
TGCTGGTCGAAGGCGAAATCTACAATAGTCAAGCCGGCGATCGCGTCCGCCTGCCGTCGACCACAGGTCAAAACCAGTTAGTTGACGTTGATCAAACCTTTCGCGGCGGCTATCTGCTGTCCCGCTGGGAACGGGAAACCGGCCCCAATGCCGGTTATACCGTGCAAGCCTATCTCGAACAACAACAACATCCGGAGCGTTTATTGTCCGCCCAGGATATCGATACCTTCGATCTGGAATTTCAGCAGCGCTTCGCCATCGGCGAGCGGCAGGATATGATCTGGGGGCTGGGCTATCGGCGTATTAGCGATGATATCACTGATTCTATCTATGTGATCGTTGATCCCGCCAAACGCACCAACCAGCTGTTCAGCGCTTATTTCCAGGATGACATTACCCTGGTCCCTGATCACTGGCGTCTGACGCTGGGCAGCCGCTTTGATCATAACGATTACACCGGTTTTGAGGTGCAACCCAATGCGCGATTGCTGTGGACGCCCAATTCGCACACCAGCGTTTGGGCCGCCGTCTCCCGGGTCGTGCGCACGCCGTCGCGTATGGACTCCGATGGCCGCTTCTGGCTGATCAACGCTCCTCTCGGTGAGTTGGTGCAACCGCTGCCGCCGTTTCTCGATCCCGATCAGCCTGTGGCGATCATTCTGCAAGGCAGCTCTGATTTCGACGCAGAGAGAATGACCGGTCTGGATGTGGGATGGCGCCGGCAATGGTCATCGGCGCTGAGTCTGGATGTGGCTGGGTTTTATTACGACTACGACCAATTGCGCAGTTTTTCCAGCAGTCTCGATTTTTCTAACCCGCCATTGATCACCGTAGAGCAACTCATGGCAAATGAGAGTGATGCCCGGCTCTACGGCCTGGAATTGACCGCAGATTGGCGTCCTCATACCGACTGGCGTCTGCAAGCCAACTATAGCTGGATTAAAAAGATGGGACGCGGCGATGGTTTGGCCTTTCCTCCGACACACCAGTTTTCGCTGCTTTCAACATGGGCGTTTCAACCTGCATGGCAATGGGATGTCTGGTTACGTTATGTCAGCGCCATTGAAGACCCCGGCTATGCCACTCCGGCTTACGCCAATCTCGATATGCGGCTGGCCTGGAAAGTCCAGCGTGATTTGGAAATTTCGCTGGTCGGGCAAAATCTCCTCGACCAGACCCATCCAGAATTCGCTTCTCAATACATTCAATCAGTGCCTGCAGAAATCGAGCGAGGCGTCTACCTGAAACTGGACGTCAAATTTTAGGCGCTCCGCCCATGAAGGCTCTTCATCATGCGATGAAAAAGGCCCTGCTATTTAGTTTAATCGCCTTGCTGTTTCAGATAGTGAGCATTCGAGCTGATTCGATGACGGAATACGGCGTTAAAGCCGGCTTTGTTTACAATTTTGCCAAGTTTGTCGAGTGGCCAGGCACTGTTTTCACCACCGCCGCTGCGCCACTGCGGCTCTGTGTTCTCGGTAAATCTCCACTGGACGGCAAACTGCAATTGCTCGCCCAGCGTCAAATCCATAAACATCCCATTGAAATTACAGACAATCCTTCAACCCAGGATTGGCCAAGTTGCCAGATACTGTATCTTGGCGCTGATCAGGCGTCGCGACTGAACGTGTTACAAGCTACATTGGCGCAAGCTCCAGTCCTCACGATCAGTGATATACCTAACTTTGCAGAAAAGGGAGGCATGATCGAATTGTACATTGAGGAGGGTCGAGTGCGGTTCGCTATTAACCCCGCGATCGCACAACGAGCGGGCCTGAAATTGAGCTCCCAGATATTGCGCATAGCCAAAATTGTAGAGTAGCCAAAAGATGACAATGAACCTGCACGATTGGCCGCTGCACCGGAAATTCATTTTGATTCTGATGCTGACCGCTGGGATCGCTCTCGTCATAGCCTGGAGCATTTTCGCCATCGGCGCCGCCATCAAGCTTCAGAGAGATATGTCAACGCAACTGGCGACTTTGGCGCAGATGAGCGCCACTAACAGTCAGGCCGCCGTGACTTTCAACGATGAGCGTGGCGCAAAAGCCAATCTGGAAGCCTTACAGGTCGTGCCAAATGTGATGCTCGCCTGTATCGTCCATGCCGATGGCTCACCTTTCGCTCGTTATGTAACCCCGTCATTTGGCGCTCATGAACCCTGTAGCTTGACGCTGTATGAGTATACCGGTTGGCTCAACGAGGTCCGCTTCCTCCATCTGGAAGAACCCATCATCGTCGATGGCGAGCAAATCGGCAAACTGTATTTGCTGGCGGATATCAGCGATTCCTGGCGAATTCTCAGCCTGTATCTGCTCGGCACCGGAGGATTGATCCTGGTTGCCCTGGTTACGGCAGCCTGGGTTGGTTTGCGCTTTCGCCGTTATTTAACCGATCCCATTTTGGCGCTGGGGCAAACGGCTGCGCAAATTACCGAGAATAAGGATTACTCGTTGCGCGCGCGCAAATTCAGTCACGATGAAGTCGGTCAACTCATCGATAACTTCAACGAGATGCTGACGCAAATTCAGGCCCGCGATCAACAATTGGCGCGCCACCGTGAACATCTGGAAGACGAGGTGGAAATGCGCACGGCGGAACTCAGACAGGCGAAGGAAGCGGCGGAAGCGGCCAGCTTGGCCAAATCCCAGTTCCTGGCGACCATGAGCCATGAGATCCGCACGCCGATGAATGGGGTGTTGGGTATGAACGAACTGTTGCTGGATACGCCGCTCACCGCCACCCAGCGGCGCTATGTGGACAGGGTGCAACAATCCGGAGAAGCGTTGCTGGCGATTATTAATGACATCCTGGATTTCTCCAAGATTGAGGCGGGGCGTCTGGATCTGGAGAAAATCAACTTTGATCCTCGTCAAGTCATGGAAACGGTGGGAGAAATGCTGGCCGAGCGGGCGCACAAAAAGGGCCTGGAGCTCATTTGCCGGATCGCGCCTGAAGTGCCGGCTGCGGTGCAAGGTGATCCCACCCGGCTCCAGCAGGTGCTCATCAACCTGGTGAGCAACGCCATCAAGTTTACCGAGCAAGGCGAGGTAGTGATGAACCTGGAGCGCGCGCCAGACGGTATGGTCCCTGAAGTCGTACTGCGCGGCACGGTGCGCGATACGGGAATTGGCATCCATCCAGTGATGCAGTCCCGTTTGTTTGAGGTTTTTTCCCAGGCTGACAGTTCGCACACCCGCCGGTTTGGCGGAACAGGGCTGGGGTTAGCGATCGCCAAGCAGCTCGTGGAAATCATGGGCGGGACTATTGGCGTCAATAGCGAGATCGGACATGGCTCTACCTTCTGGTTTACCGTGAAACTGGCGCTATCGGACCGGGTTCTTGTTCCATCAAAAAGGGTTTCCCTGCCAGCGGATTTACGAGTGCTGGCGGTGGATGATCATCCTATTAACCGGGAAATTTTGCAGCAATACCTGGCGAGCTGGAATCTGCGCGGCGATAGCGCGTGCGATGGAACAGAAGCGTTAGCCAAATTACGCGCTGCGCAACAAGCCGGCGCTCCTTACGACCTGGCTCTGCTGGATATGCACATGCCCGATATGACCGGGCTCGATCTGGCGCAGACCATCAAGGCCGACCCAGCCATTGCAGCGACGCAGTTGATTCTGCTGTCGTCCATGATGCTGAGTGGCGTTAGCGATCTGCGTCAAGCCGGCTTTATTTGCGCACTGAACAAGCCCACCCGTCGCCGATTGTTGCATCAAAGCCTCGCAGCCGCAGTAGGCGCGGCGCCCGAACCCGTATCGAAGCCGTTAGTGAGCGCCGCTACAGTTCACTGCCCAGCGCGTGTCCTACTGGCGGAGGACAACCTGATCAACCAGGAGTTGACGTTGGTGATGCTGCATAAGCTGGGCTGCCAGACCGAGGTCGCGGCGAACGGCCAGTTGGCGTTACTGGCTCTGGAGCGCGCCCATTATGATCTGGTGCTGATGGACTGCCAAATGCCCGAGATGGATGGTTTTGAGGCGACTCGCCGATGGCGGGCGCGCGAACAGGCGATGAACTACAGCCGGCTGCCGATTATCGCCATCACCGCCAATGCCTTGGAAGGCGATCGGGAAACCTGTCTGGCCTGCGGTATGGATGATTTTCTGTCCAAGCCGTTCAGGCAAAAGGCATTGGAGCAGGTATTGCGACGCTGGACGCCAGCAATTTTTGACGAAAAGCCTGGCAACCCGCAGTAACGGTCTATTTGGTGTTTGGCCAGACACCCATTACGCTACGTTCATCGGTAATGCTGTTAATCGCAGCGCGCCGGCGGCCCGCACCGGATTGGTCCCATACGGCGTTACCCCCAGCAACGGCGCTTCCAGGCGCGCACTGAGCGTTTCAACATTGGCCTCAAACCGC
>JAGRHM010000188.1 GCA_020445005.1 Candidatus Competibacteraceae bacterium
TGGCCGAACATCGCGCCCAGCCCGACCACGACGGCGACGAAACCCAGCGTGCCGCCCATGCCCTTTTGAATGGATTCGATGACCCCGGTCAGTGGCATGCCGGCGGTGACACCCACCAGCAAGCTGGCCAGCAGCAAGGCGACGAAGGCGTGCAACTTGACCTTCATCACTAGAAACAGCAGGAGAAAAATACCGGCGACCGCCGTCAGGATTAACCCGCTATCGGACATGATCGATGCTCCTTGATGGATATGTGTGTTTGTTTGAACGGGGTAACCAGCACTTCAGCACAAAGAAGGAAGTGCTGGTTACGAAGAAATGTAGTAAAAAAACTAACAATATACAAGTAGTATTTTTTCTATATAAATCAAATAAACGTCGTTATTTTTGAAGCGGATGGCATGATTTATGTAGTATTACTACGAAATTAGCGCTTTATTTATTGTATAAAAACCACATAATGGGCGAATAACGATCCGAACCCGCGCATTCAAGCATTTCCACTTTTGACTTCAACAGGTAAAAGCCATGTCAACCAGTATCCTCGCCGACCTGCCGGAACCGGTTCTCGACCAACGGGAAACCGTTCCCCTGCTGGCCCAGATCGAAGCCGCGCGGGAACGGTTCAGCAAGGCCGAGCAGCGCGTCGCCAGCTACGTGCTCGGCCATGCGGACGAGATCATGAATCTGTCCATTGCGACGCTGGCGGGAGCGGTGGGCGTGAGCCAGCCGACCGTGGCGCGCTTCTGCCTGGCCTTGGGTTTCAGCGGCTTCAAGGAATTCAAACTGCGTCTGGTGCAAAGCCTGGCCGGGGGCGTGCCCTTCGTGCATCGCGATGTCGGCGCGAGCGATCCCGCATCCGCCCTGGTCGCCAAGGTGCTGGATCGCACCATCGCGGCACTGATGCGAGTACGCAAAGAGCTTGATGCGGCGGCGCTGGACCAAGCCATTCACCTGTTGGCGAATGCGCGGACCATCGAGTTTTATGGCGCGGGCAATTCCGGCATCATCGCCGCCGACGCTCAGCACAAGTTCTTCCGCTTGGGCGTGCCGACGGTGGCCTACTCGGACGCGCACATTCACGGCATGGCCGCCACCCTGCTTCAACCGGGCGATGTGGTGGTGGCGATCTCCAACACCGGCCGCACCCGCGATGTACTGCGCAGCGTCGAGTACGCGCTGCAAGTGGGCGCGAGCGTGGTCGCCATCACCGCCAGCGGTTCGCCGCTGGCCCGGTCGAGCACGGTGGCCTTGTGCGCCGATGTCGAGGAGGACCCGGATGTCTATTCGCCGATGACCTCGCGGATCGCCCATTTGGCAATCATCGACGTGCTGGCGGTGGGAGTGGCGCTCAATCGGGGGCCGGGATTGTTGGCCCAGTTGGAAAAAGCCAAGCAAAGCCTGCGGGAACGGCGCCTGCCCCGTCATAAAGCGGGTGTGCCGAGAAACGATAAAACAACGGACGCGGGAGCCCGGACTAACTCGCGTTCGAACCCGTCAGACGAAGGCTATGCCAGGCAAGCCGCTACGAAATCCGGTCGTTCGGTGTAGCCGGCCAGAAAAGTTTCGAGGCGATCCGGCGGTACGGGCGCAGCGAACGCAATCCCCAGCGCCGCGCGGTGGATGCCGGTGGACGTCACCAGCAGCGTATCCAAGCCGGCTTGTCGGGCGCCGGGGATGTCCGTCACCATCGAATCGCCGATGAACAGCACCCGTTGCGCGCCCTCTGCCTGGAGCCGCACTCGACCGTGTGTGAATACTGCCGGATCGGGCTTGCCAAACCAATGCACCGTTCCGCCGGCCTCGGCAAAACGCTGCGCCAGCATGCCCGCTCCCAACAACGCTCGTCCGCCGAACACCAATTCCCGGTCGGGATTGGCGCACAGCAGCGGTTTATCGAGCGCCGTCAGTAACGGCGTAAGCCGGTCCGTCAGCTCAGCGGGCGGAAAACTGCCGGTCGCGAGGATTAATGCCGCCTTTTCGAGTGGGGCGGTGAAACGAGCGGTGACCGCCTCAGGCCAGCCGTTCCGCTCGGGAATCTCCCCAACGACATGGATGGCCCCCTCGGCGAATGGGCCACGCGGATCGATCAGGGCGTCCATCGCCCATTGTCCCGAGGTGGTTACGCCCGCGTAAAGGTCGCGGGCAATACCGAGATGAGCGAGCAGCACTGCTGTGGCTTCGATCGTGCGCGAGGCATTGCTAAGAAACCATATCGGTTTCCGTTCCACGCGCCGCCGGGCCAACCAGGCCAACCCACCAGAAAACGCCTGGGCGCCATCCATTACGACACCCCACAGGTCGAGCAGAAAACCGTCGTACTCACAGCATAGCCGTTCCAAAGCCTCGTCAATGATCACTCGATCCGTTTTCGTCCTCACGGTTATTCTCCCCACCGTTCGATGAACGGACTGAATCGTGAACGGCACTCCGGCCTCCAAGACAAAGGCGAGAACCCCATCCTGGGTATTGCGGTCCACCCCTTCGAAAGGAACAATATGAAATAGATAAGGGATTACGCAGTTGAAAATTAACTTACTGATTTAAAAAGAAATATGATTGCGCGCCGCCATGATATATTTCTATAAATATCAGCTAGTTATGATTCAACTGCGTAACTCCTAACAATCATCAAAATATCCTGCAGGG
>JAGRHM010000189.1 GCA_020445005.1 Candidatus Competibacteraceae bacterium
AGCGGGGTCAAGATCGATACGGCTTCCGTGGTCAGCCTGATGATCGGCGGCGTTGCTTTCGAGACGCCCGTTAGCCTCGAAACCGGGCAACCCGCCGAACCGAGCACCGTTTTTCAGCTCTATCCGAATCGGCAAAGCATCAAGGAGGGCAGCTATGTCCGCAAGAGCTACTGGCTGTTGCACTTTACCAGCTCGGTTCGCGGTCTGACCGTAGGCGCGCCCGTGGAATACCGAGGCATCCGTATCGGCCAGGTCATTGACATTAAGTTGGAGCTTGATCTTAATGAGGTCATTGCGCGCATTCCGGTCCTGATCGAAATCGAATCCGACCGACTCCGGTGGATTGGCAACGCGCCCGACTATGACAATGAACGGGAATTTAAAAAATTCCAGAAGCACCTCTGGAATCAACTGGTCGCCAAGGGATTGCGTGCGCAACTCAAGACGGGCAACCTGCTAACAGGAGCGTTGATCGTCGATCTGGATGTTTATCCTGACGCCCCTGCGCAAACAATAGTTTGGGGCAAGTCCTATCCCGAACTGCCTACCGTGCCCACGTCGCTGGAAGAAATCCGCAACGTCCTGACGCGAATTCTGGAAAAGTTGCAGCGCTTGCCGCTGGAAGAAATCGGTGAAGATTTACGGAAAAGTCTGGCGTCGCTGCGTCAAACCGCCGCTGAAACCGAGAAGCTGACCCGGACGCTGAATACCAGTGCGCTCCCTGAAGTGACCGCAACTCTGGATCGATTGCAAAAAACCCTGGCGGCGGCGGAGAAATCCCTGCAAGCTGGAGAGAAGACGCTGATCACCGCCGAAGAGACGCTGGCCAAAGATTCGCCACTGCAACGGGAAACGCAGCGGACATTGAAGGAATTGTCGGCGGCCGCCCGTTCCTTCCGATTGCTAATGGACTATCTTGAACGCCATCCAGAAGCGCTGATTCAGGGCAAGACGAGGTAAACATGATGAACCTGCGAGGAAACCGCCGAATCACGGGGGCTATGGCCGGACTTTTCATGCTGGCGGGTTGCGGCAGTACGCCGCCCACCGCGTTTTATACCCTGAGTCCGCTGAGCGCATCCTTGCCGACGGCGCAAACCAGCGCATCCCGCAGCGATGTCACAATCGGCGTCGGCCCCGTCACGGTTCCCGAGTTTCTGGATCGCCCGCAGATCGTGACCCGAACGACCGCTAATCGGCTGGATGTCGATGAATTTCATCGCTGGGGCGGTTCCCTGCAGGAAGATTTCGCGCGAGTGCTGGTCGAGAATCTGTCCCGACTGCTGGCGACGAACCGGGTAAGCGTTTATCCGAATCCGGAACCGCTGGACCTCCGTTATCGGATCGTGATCGATATCCAGCAGTTCGATGGCCGTCTCGGCGAGGGCGTCACCCTCAACGCCATCTGGACGCTGCTGGATGAGAAGGCGGGCAAACCGTCGCTGACCCGGCGTTTTGAATACCAGACTCCGGCAGCGTCGGCGGATTATGAGGGGCTGGTCGCCGCGCATAGCGCCGCGCTAGAGGCATTTAGCCGCGAGCTGGCGGACGCCCTGCAAAACGCCCGGTGAATCTGCATCGGGGGTTCTCTGCTTTAACGCAGTTCACGATCGGTGATCGCAAGGGATACTGCGTATCCGGCGCTGGCTGCTACTCCTACTCTACTGTCACCGACTTGGCCAGGTTGCGCGGTTGATCGACGTCAGTGCCCTTCAACACCGCTGCATGATAAGCCAGCAATTGCAAAGGAATGGTAAATACGATCGGCGCAATCGATTCCGGCACTGCGCCGAGCGACAAAACATGGGTATCGACCCCGCTGAGATGGGTATCCACTTCCCGGTCGGCGAACAGGAACAGCACACCGCCGCGCGCCCGCACTTCCTGGAGATTGGACAGCACTTTCTCCAGCAAGTCATCCTTGGGCAGCACGCAGACGACGGGCATGTCAGCATCCACCAGCGCCAG
>JAGRHM010000190.1 GCA_020445005.1 Candidatus Competibacteraceae bacterium
GAGCAGGACTACTGGGTTCAGGCGCGGGAAGCAGGACATCATCTACGGATAGAGCTTCGGTAACCGGTTCGGGCCGGTTCGGGGGGGGCTGAGTAGCGGCAGTAGTCGTCGACTCGAGCGCCGCTGGAGACGGAGATTTATCGAATGGACGAAGAACGATTGCCCAGGCTAGAGCGCCCGCTAGAGCCAGGATGCCGATCAGCGTTTTGGTGGGTCGTGAATAACGAGAGCGGTTTATCGTTGCCGAACGACGGGGGCGCGGATGCGGCGGCAGGGTCAGCGGCGAAATATCCCAGTCAGGTTCATCAGTAATGGGAACGGGTTTTGGCGCACGGCTACAGGCCGTTAATTGGCCAGCACGCATCGTATCCAGTACGGCGCGAATCTCCATCGCGTTTCCAGGCCGGTCATCCGGGTCACGGGCCAGTAACCGCGTGATCAGATTGGCAAGCAGGGTCGCGGTTCCGCCCCCAGGCTGGGTCGAGACCGGAATCGTCCAGAACTCGATGGAGCGTTGCAGCAGTTCGCGCTCCTGATCATTCAGTTCCCCCAGTTCCTCGCGACGCTGAGCAGCGCCTTCCTGGCCGTGTTGCGCCAGCAGTTGACCCAGTCGTCGCTGGGCGGCGGTAGCGGGTTGATCAGTGAGAAGCGTGAACAGCAGCAATCCCAGCGCGTAATAGTCAGCGCGTGGGCCTACCGCGTATTCATAGCCTTGTGAACCGGTCGCGGCGGGTAGCACCTGCTCCGGGGCCATGGTGGCAGGCGTACCGATGAATGAGCGGGTAATGTCGCCATCGTGGCGTTTGAGCGAACCGAAATCCGCCAGCTTGAGCAACGCGCCATCCTGATCAACCAGGATATTGCTGAATTTCAGATCGCGGTAAACAAAGCCGGCGTTATGAATGACTTCCAAACCGCTCAGGATTTGTCCCGCCCAGTCGAGGATGCGCTCGAATTCCAGTGGCGGGGCGCCATCCTGACGTTTTTGCGCCAGCCACTGACCGAGATTAGCGAACAACTGCTCCATGACCAGCACCGGGCGCCCATCGATCTGGCCGTGATCGAACAACGTCACGATATGGCGGGATTGCTCGCTGTCGAGGCGGGACAGGAATGCAATCTCGCGTTCCAGATGAGCGCGCCAGTGACCTTGCAAGCTGGGGTCAGCCTGCTCCATAGCCAGGGTGTTGATCAGTTTGAGGGCAACCGGATATCCCGCGGCGTCAGTGGCCGCCCACACATGGCCATAGCTTCCGGTCCCGGTCGAAAGCACGTTCCCAAGTCGGTAATCTCGTCCGTTGATAACTATACGTTCGCCGCTCTGCATGAAAAGTAAATGTTGCTCTCACAGATAATAGGTTTTCAGCGGTGGAAAGCCGTTGAATTCGATGGAACTGTAGGAAGCAGTATACGCGCCGGTCGACAGCCAGTAAATCCGGTCACCGATTTCCAGCGAGAGCGGTAACTGGTATTTGAAATGTTCGTAGATGATATCCAGGCTGTCGCAGGTCGGTCCGGCCAGGATGACATCCCCAGTTTCACCGCCCTTTTCAGTATAGGCCGGATATTTGATTGACTCATCAATCGTTTCCATCAGGCCGTTGAAAATGCCGACATCCGTATAAACCCAGCGTTTCAAATCGGTTCGGGACTTTTTGGAAATCAGCACGACCTCGCTGACCAGGATGCCCGCCTCGCCGGTTAGTCCGCGGCCCGGCTCCAAATAGATTTCCGGGATAGCGTCGCCGAAATGCATGTGCAGGTAGCGGTTGATTTCTTCGGCATACACCGACAGCGGATTGCTTTTAATCAGATAGTCTGCCGGGAAGCCGCCGCCCATGTTCATCGCCTTGAGAGGAATGCGCTCCTTCTCCAACCATTCAAACAGGTGGCGGACCTGGGCGATGGCGGCGTCCCAGGCGGGGATTTCCCGTTGTTGCGAGCCAACGTGAAATGAAATGCCATAAGGGTCCAGTCCCAAATCGGCGGCCAGGCTGACGAGTTCCATTAACATGCGCGGCTGGCAGCCAAACTTCCGCGACAGAGGCCAGTCGGAGTCGGAAGTCACGGCATCCATCAGCAGGCGGAAAAAGACGCGCGAGCCTGGCGCTTCCCGAGCCAAAGTGCGAACGTCCGCTTCACTGTCGGTGGCGAAGAGTCTGACGCCTTTGTCATAGGCTTCACGGATATGCCGGGCTTTTTTAATCGTGTTGCCAAAACTCACGCGGTCGGGGGATACGCCGAGATAGAGCACTCGATCCAGTTCGTAAATCGATGCAATATCGAAGTAGGACCCGAGATCCCTCAGCAGCGTTAGAATTTCCTCGCCTGGACTGGCTTTAACGGCGTAATAAATTTTTGCTGAGGGGAAATCCCGGCGAAATTCCTGAAACCTGCGCGCAACCCGGTCGAGCAATATGATGAGGAAAGGGGTCTCTTTTGTCGCAGAGAAATCGACGATTTGTTCCCACTCGGCAGGGGAATAGTAACCACGGTACATGCTTTTCTCCCAGATTGAAAAACACAGGGATTCAGATAGAAAAGGCTGTCCAGTTTCGAGCAACCGGACAGCCTTTCACGGTTATTTCGTAGAGGGGTTACTTCTTCTTTTTATCGGATTTTCCAGATTTTTCCGACTTTTCCTTATCCTTTGATTTTTTCGGTTCGGCGGAAGACCTGGGAGCTAACGCGATCATCGGATTGGCTGCGGAAACCGTGACCGTTGCTGTCGATTCCGCTAACTCCTCCTCCAAAGACCGTACCGTACCATCGAATGACTCCTTGCCGCCGGGTTTAATTTCCTTCATTTCGGTCGGCAGGCCAATCTTGTCCAGGATAGCGATAAATGGCTCCGGGTCGAGTTCCTCGACATTGACCATGGTTTTCGCATCCCAGACACCTTGAGCGACCAGCATGGCTGCGGCCACCGGGGGTACGCCGGCCGTGTAGCTGATGCCTTGCGATTCGACTTCTTCAAAGCATTGCTTGTGGTCAGAGACCTGATAAATGAATACTTCCCGCACTTTGCTGTCTTTCCAGCCCTTGACGAAGTTTCCGATGCAGGTCTTGCCGGTATAACCGGGGGCCAGGGTCTGCGGATCAGGGAGGAGAGCTTTGACTACTTTCAGCGGCACAACTTCCTGACCGGTAGTCAGGGTAACCGGCAGATGGGAGAGAAAGCCCAGGGTGCGCAGCACGGTAAAGACATTAATGTAGTGATCGCCAAAGCCCATCCAGAAGCGGATGCTGTTCGCGTCGATATTCTTCGATAGCGAATGCAGTTCATCGTGGCCGTTCAGGTAGATCGGACTGGGACCCACCACCGGTAAATCGTAAACGCGCTTGACCGAGTGCGTGGGGTATTCTTTCCATTGCCGGTCAATCCAGGTCCAGACCTTGATGAATTCACGGAAATTGATCTCCGGATCAAAATTTGTGGCGAAATACTTGCCGTGACTACCGGCGTTGACGTCGATGATATCGATGGTGTCAATTTTGTCGAAGTAGCGCTTCACGGCCAGCGCGCAGTAGGCGTTGACCACGCCCGGATCAAATCCAGCGCCCAGGATCGCGGTTAAGCCCTTTTCAGCGCAGCGATCCTTGCGCTTCCATTCATAGTTGGCGTACCAGGGCGGATTTTCGCAGACCTTGTCCGGTTCCTCGTGAATCGCCGTGTCGATATACGCAGCGCCGGTTTCCAGGCAGGCTTCCAGGATGGACATGTTCAGAAATGCGTTACCCAGGTTAATGACGATTTCGGAACCGGTTTCCTCGATCAATTTCACGGTTGCGGGAATATCGAGGGCGTTGATTTGCCGTGAATAGAATTTGTTCGCAGAATTCTGGATATGCCCTTTCCGTTTGACGCTTTCGAT
>JAGRHM010000191.1 GCA_020445005.1 Candidatus Competibacteraceae bacterium
GTGTGGAATATCCTCCTGCGCCAATACTTGACTCAAATACCCGACGATCATGCTGGACGGTAACCGCTTCAGGCTAAACTGGAGACAACGCGACAGGATGGTAACCGGCAGCCTTTGTGGATCAGTGGTCGCCAACAGAAATTTCACATGCGGCGGCGGTTCTTCCAGTGTTTTCAACAGCGCGTTGAAGCTGTGATTGGAAAACATGTGGACTTCGTCGATCAGATACACCTTGAAGCGTCCGCGACTAGGCGCGTACTGCACGTTTTCCAGCAACTCGCGGGTCTCATCAACCTTGGTGCGGGAGGCGGCGTCGACTTCGATCAGATCCACAAAGCGACCCGCGTCAATCTCCCGACAGGCGCTGCACTCACCGCAGGGCGTGGAAGAAACGCCGACTTCGCAATTCAGCGACTTGGCGAGAATCCGGGCAATCGTAGTCTTACCTACTCCCCGGGTACCGGTGAATAGAAAAGCATGGTGCAAGCGTTGCCGATCGAGGGCATTAGTCAGGGCGCGAACGACATGCTCCTGACCCACGAGTTCATGAAAGGTGCGTGGCCGCCACTTGCGGGCCAGAACCTGGTAACTCATACCAATCCCCAGTGGCGTAAGAAAGTTGTGGCTCCCTGGTCTTTAACCTTATTGCCTTTCACCTTGAGAAGGGTGGCGACCCCGATCCGCCACACCCCGGCGCCCGAGACCACTGCTGCCGCTGCTCCCTTCCGGGCCTGACGGGGTTCACAGCTTTTCGTCGCGAGGGGACTGAACGGGGCCACCATAAAAAAGATTGGCTAATCTTAACATTAAGAAGGACTACAATCCACGCCTTCATGCTGTAACAGCCAGCGTTTGATCCCGAGGGGGTCACCCGTGACTGCGCCCGCGTAACCGCCCAGCCCCTGTCGACCCACCACGCGATGGCAAGGAACCAGAATCGGGATGGGATTATTTCGACAAGCGCCGCCGATAGGCCGAGCCATGGTACCGAGTTGTTGCGCTAATTCGCCGTAGGTTAGCACTGTTCCTGGCGAAATAGTTTGCAAAGCCGTCCACACGCGCTGTTGAAACGCGGTTCCCCGCAGACTCAATGAAACCGTGAATGGTTCATGAGGATTACAAAAGTAGGCTTGTAGTTCTTCGACAACCCGCGCTGTCGCTGCGTCCTCTGGGGATTTTTCAGGTCTGTCAATGGGCAAGAAATCCAACGCAATCAACGCTGGCCCCTTCATGCGGAGGCCAATCACACAGCCGAAAGGTGCGGCAATAATGGCTTGATAAGCGTTATCGGACATCACACATTCAGGGATTAAGGATTCGAGGGAACATAGCTTAGCCAGTTGCGAGTGGCGTCACCGTAAACAATAAACCAGGGATTCAGTAGCGAGTCACGGGTGTTATAGCGCAGCGGCTCCCCGGTCTCGGCTGAAACGACCCGACCGCCGGCGACTTCAACAATCGCCTGAGCGGCGGCGGTATCCCATTCCGAGGTCGGCCCCATACGGGGATAGACATCCGCCGCACCCTCAGCGACCTGGCAAAGTTTGAGCGAACTACCGATGGTGACCAGTTGATGAGACCCGAGAGCTGCGACGAACTGTTGCAAGCCTGGCCCACCATGCGATTTACTACCCACAACCCGTACCGATTGGCCAGACGTCAGAGGCTTCACCGAAATGGCTTGGGGTAGTTGGCCCGGTTCCTCGCAAAACGCACCATAACCACGGGCGGCAAAGTAGCACAGTCCGGTGACTGGGACCCGCACCACGCCCAATACCGGCTCATACTCCTCGATCAGCGCGATATTGACCGTGAACTCGCCATTACGTTTCACAAATTCCTTGGTGCCATCCAAAGGGTCCACCAGCCAATAGCGACGCCATTGACGCCGCTCGGTGAACGGAATCGCGGCCGATTCCTCGGATAATATGGGGATTCCAGGTGTCAAGGCGCGCAGGCCGGCCACGATGGTTTGATGGGACGCCAAGTCAGCGGCAGTCAAGGGACTGTTATCGTCCTTGGCAGTCACGTCGAACGCCGTGGCGTAAATCTCCAGAATTCGGGCGCTCGCTTCCGCCGCCAGCGATCGAACCGGCTCCAGCCAGGTGATCCAGTCATCACGCATATAGCCCCCTGCCATTCTGCCTTTAGCCTTGTGCCTTGAGTTTCAGCGCAATTTCTCCTTAATCCGCGCCGCCTTGCCTTCCAGCCCACGCAAGTAGTACAGCTTGGCACGGCGCACATCGCCCCGACGCTTGACGCTGATATCAGAGATCGCTGGACTATAGGTCTGAAACACCCGTTCCACCCCTTCGCCGTGAGAAATCTTGCGCACCGTGAATGCCGAATTCAGGCCACGGTTACGCTTAGCAATCACGACGCCTTCAAAGGCTTGCAGGCGCTCACGGTTGCCTTCCTTGACCTTAACCCGCACGACCACGGTATCACCGGGATTGAAAGAGGGAATTTCACGGGTCATCTGTTCCCGTTCGAATGCTTCAACCAATATGCTCATGACATTAAACTCCACGTTGCCTGGGACAATCGCCGGCGACGCCAGCATCTCCCTTTCTATCTTGATATTCCTGAATAAATTCAGCCAACAATTGCTGGTCATGGGCGGTCAGTTTCTGACGCGCTAATAACTCGGGGCGCCGCCGCCAGGTTCGTCCCAGCGCCTCGCGTCGCCGCCATCGGGCAACCGCGGCATGATCACCGCTCAATAACACCGATGGTACCCGCCAGCCATCAATTTCTTCCGGCCGGGTGTAGTGCGGGCAGTCCAACAGACCGTCCATAAACGAATCCTGCTCCGCCGATTCGTTATCGTTCAACGCTCCCGGCAACAATCGGACTACCGCATCGATCATCACCAAAGCCGCCAGCTCGCCACCGCTCAGCACGTAATCGCCGA
>JAGRHM010000192.1 GCA_020445005.1 Candidatus Competibacteraceae bacterium
AGAGCGCCAGATGACCGACGTCGATCACGCCCTCGTCCGCCAGTAACACGGCATGTTCGATGCTGTTGCGCAATTCCCGCACATTACCCGGCCAGGTATAGCGTTGCAGCGCCTGCTCAGCCGCCGGGGTCAATCGTAACCCGGCGCGGCCATAGCGTCGCCCCAGATGAACCAGAAAAGCCTGGGTCAGCAGAGCGATGTCCTCGCCGCGCTCGCGCAGCGGCGGCAACCCAATATGAATGATGCGCAGGCGAAAGAACAAATCCGAGCGAAACAACCCTTGCCGAACCCGTTCTTCCAGAGGCTGATGAGTAGCGGCAATGACGCGGATATCCACTTTCTGGTCACGCAGACCGCCTAATCGGCGCAGGCGACGATCCTCCAGCAATTTGAGCAACTTGGCTTGCAACACCGGTTCCATCTCACCAATTTCGTCCAGAAACAGGGTGCCGCCGTTCGCGGTTTCCACCAATCCCAGTTTACGTTCCTTGGCGTCGGTGAAAGCGCCGCGCTCGAAACCGAACAATTCGGCTTCGAGGAGTGGCGTGGGGATAGACGCGCAGTTCAATTCGACAAAGGGTCGGTCGCGGCGTGGTCCCTCGAAATGAAAGGCGCGCGCCACCAGTTCCTTACCGGCCCCAGTTTCGCCGGTGATCAACACCGCCGGCGGCTCGCCCTCCGTCAGCCGCTCCTCTGCGTCGATGAACTGCTGAATTTTGCGCTTGAGCGCCTGCATGGGCGGCGATTCCCCAAGCAGTTTATTCAGTCCGCTGCGCTCCGCCTGCCGGTTCTGATAGTAAGCGAGCGCGCCTTCCAGTTGTTCTTGGCCGATCGCCTTGTCGAGCAGCAACTTGAGTTCGCTGAGCGCCAATGGCTTGGTCAGGTAGTCGTAAGCGCCGGCTTTCATAGCGTCCACCGCGACCGGCACCCCGCCATGAGCGGTCATCATCACTACTTTGACATGACGAGCGGCAGTGCGGATACGGCGCAGGATCTCCAGACCGTCCATGCCCGGCAACTGGAAATCGAGCAAGACCAGATCGGGATTAAAACTGTCCAACGCAGCCAGGCCTTCCTCACCACTGCCGGCTATGCGGGCTTCATAACCGTGGCGAGTCAGGTAGGTGCGGATATTTCTGGCCAGGGTTTCTTCATCGTCGATGATCAGGACCGCGTGTGACATGGCGTTCACTCCGCCAGGGACAGTTGCAAAACAGCGGTTGCGCCCTTGCTGGGCTGGCTATGCAATTCAAGGTGACCGCCGTAGCGCTGGACGATGCGCCGCGCCAGCGCCAGACCTATCCCCAAGCCTCGCTGCTTATGACTGACGAAGGGTTTGAAAACTCCAGCCAGTTGTTCAGACGACAGGCCAGTCCCCGTATCGCGCAAAGCCAAGGTTAGCTGGCGACCGCGTCGTTCTGCGGTGACGCGCAATTGCCCCCCCTTCGGCATCGCTTCCAGAGCATTGGCCAGCAGACTGTTGAACACCTGCCTCAACAGTTGAGGATCGGCGCATACCCGGGGCGACGGTTCCGGCAAGGCGACCTGCAAGATGATGCCCTGCCGGGTGAAGCGGTCGCTGAAGCCAGCCAGACTCTGCCGCAGCGTTTCACTTAAATTGGCGGTCTGGGTGTTGCCGTCGGGTTGATGCGAATAGAGCAGCAAATCACGAATCCACCGTTCCATGCAGTCCACTTGGACGATGATGTCGCCAAGGCATTCGCGGCTCGCGACATCTTCGGTTTCAGCGGCCAATTCAGCAGAAGAGCGGATAGCGGCCAGCGGATTACGCAGGCTATGCGCGACCGCAGCAGTCAACTCGCCGACCAGCGCCCACTGTTCGGCCTCGACCAGCGCTTGTTGCTGGTGAGTGATCGTTCGGCTGGCGCGGCGCACGATCCAGAAGAGCACCGTGTAGAGAAACAATCCGCCCAATGCCGCGCTCATCCAGACCAGCCGCTGGCCCCGGGCAATGGTTTCCCAGAGAATGCGCGGTAGTTTATAAAGCTCGACGACTCCGACCACTATGCCGCTTGGCCCGTAAATAGGGATGTAATTTTCGACGAATTCTTCTACGTCCGGGGCGAACAGGATGTGCTCGCTTTTGCTGTGGGCTTCGACCCGTCCGGTGTGCAGCGCCAAGTGGCCACGCAGGGCTTCGTCCAGTTCCGGGTTATTTTCGGGGAATTGTCGGCCCACCAGCGGCTTTTCGGTGGACCAGAGCACCACGCGGTCGCGGGAGTAGACATTGGCGCGGACCACATCGGGCATGTGGGCGATTCGGTTGAAAAAATCGTCAAGTGGTCCCTGACGTTTATTTACATCCGGTTCGCTGAAATACAGGCTGGTGTTTTGTGACTGAGCGATGCTCTGGACGAACTCCAAGGTCAACAACCCATTTCGTTCCAGCAAGGTCTCGCGCAGGAACCGGGACAACAACACCGCCGATGCGGTGCTGATGATAACGATAGTTAGCAGGCTGAGCGCTGAAAATGAGCGGAGCAGATTATAGGGCTTTGCCGGCGTGTTCATGGATGAGGAAAAATCTTGGGGGCTGTCGAAAAAATGGTCTTTCTCTTAATCAGGGACTCATCCGACGGGCGGGGTGAAAAAGGGTATAGCGACAATCGGTATGTGCACAACATAAAGGCTCGTTGCGCGACTCCGCTTGATTGGCAACGCTGCTGCCCATAAGGGCTTCCAGGTCAGCAATAATGTTGTTAATGCTGATGTGCCCAACAACTTGGGTCATAGTATTTTCTATAAAATGCTGATGTCGATTATGCTGAACCACTTACCGCAGTCGGTTCCCGGTCGCCAGTGTAAGAAGCAATGGAAGCGACGACAAGCATTTATCCGGTATTCACCACATTTGCAGCACAAAATAATGAGGAGTCCGCCCATGAAAACGCAACATACGCTTTATCAGCGCCGCGCCGTTTCCCGTGCGGGCGCGGATAACCCCGATAACTGGCCGCGATGGGATCTCTACAACGAACCCCAGGATGAGGGTGGTCCTAATCCCTACTATGACGTGAACTACCTGTCCGTCGTCGTAGAGACGGATCTTACGCCAGTCGTCTATGGTGGGGGGGGAATCGAATGGCAGGACGCCTTGGGCAATGCCCTGACCACTGATGAAGCTGAAGCTCAGGGCCGTTTAGTAGTCGTCCGGGATGCTCACTGAAAACTTGGTTCTTCGACGATTTCTGTGGGGCCGGCCGTTGCAAAGAACCAATCCCACAAATAAAGTTGAAGAACCAAAATCAATTCGGCAATCTGATAAAGTCGAGTTTCAATCAGCTCTACAGCCTTTTGGCGTCATGATGAAAATTACCAGGCCGTCGAGGATGTCGATTAGTTGGTTACCACCGTGAACGACCGCCGCTACGTCCTCCTCGCGCTGGCTTCTCGGTAGCCATGTTGACCTTGAGGGGCCGCCCCCCGAAAGGTTTACCGTTTTGCTCGAGAGCCTTTTCTGCGGAGTGTTGCGCGGCGAAAGTGATAAACGCAAAGCCCTTGGGCCGTCCGGTCTCCCGATCCATGATCAGGGCGAGATCTTCAATATCGCCATAGGGCGAAAACAATTCCCGCAGTTGCGCTTCATCAACAGTATAAGGGAAATTGCCTACATAGATCTTGTTTTGCTGCATTGCATCTCCGTCATTCATCAACAGTGAAATCAACAAAATGGGCCGATATGTAACTAGATAAGAACCAATGTGTCATACACAGGAAAATTCTGTACAGCACTATTACCTAATTGTTCTGCCCCCTGGCCAAGCCAACGAAAAGCTAGTCTATGGCTGGTAAAACGTCAAGTTTTTCCGACATGGCGGGGCACTCTGACAATCATGCTGTGGTGTCTCTGTATCAGCATAAAAATCAGGTAAATACTAGGTTCATCGGTCGGCCGGCGGTTTTTAACGGCGCAACTAAACGAATCATAGCGATATTGAAGCGGTTAGCGCGCGTCCAAAAACGCTTGGATTGCGTAAGATTCTGGAAACTACCAAACCAACGTTCTGGAGTCCTGTTCGATGAAATCGCGTCAACTCTTTGTGATTCTAGCACTTGCCAGCCTGGTTAGCACGTTCTTCGTCTTCGACCTTGGGCGATTTTTCAGCCTGGAGTATGTGAAAAATCAGCAAGCGGCGATTGATGCCTACCGGTCAGCACAGCCTGCGCTGACCGCTGGTATTTTCTTTGTTCTCTACGTAGCCGTTACCGGTCTGTCGCTGCCTGGGGCGGCGATCATGACCCTGGCGGCGGGCGCTATTTTTGGCATACTCTGGGGAACCCTGCTGGTTTCCTTTGCCTCGACCATCGGCGCTACTCTGGCCTTCCTCGCAGCCCGTTTCGTGCTACGCGATTGGGTGCAGGGAAAGTTCGGCGACAGGTTGAAAGCGATCAATGCAGGAATGGCCAGGGAGGGCGGCTTTTACTTGTTCACCCTGCGGCTGATTCCCATTTTCCCGTTCTTTGTCATCAACCTGGCGATGGGTTTGACGCCAATCCGCACCTGGACTTTCTACGGCGTCAGCCAGGTCGGCATGTTGGTCGGTACGCTGGTCTATGTGAACGCGGGTACGCAATTGGCGCATATCGATTCGCTAAAGGGCATTCTATCGCCCGAACTACTGGCTTCTTTCGCCCTGCTCGGCATTTTTCCGCTGATCGCCAAGAAGATCGTTGCCGTCGTGAAAGCGCGGCGGGTCTATGCAAAGTGGTCCAGGCCGACTCGCTTCGACCGTAATCTGGTGGTCATCGGGGCAGGCAGCGCCGGTTTGGTCACGGCCTACATTGCTGCTGCGGTTAAAGCCAGAGTGACGTTGATCGAGAAACATCAGATGGGCGGCGATTGCCTGAACAC
>JAGRHM010000193.1 GCA_020445005.1 Candidatus Competibacteraceae bacterium
TCATCGGCGCCCGCCTCGGCTCGGGGCTGGTCATCGACCGTGGCGCCGCGCTGGTGCGGCCGGTGGTCATCGTGACGACGGTGGCGATCGCGCTGCGGCTGATGCTGCGGTAGGGAGCCGACTCTCTAGCGGGAACGACTGATGGGCGCAAGGTCCCTAGGACCGCGACCGTCCGGAGGGAAAACGTCCCCTCATCTCAACAGCTTCCATAGACCAAAATTTGGGTCGTCACCCCGTTCCGGGACGCGACCCAGATACGACTTTGACATGGATCATCGTCTCGGAGCTCTTTCCGGCACGTGACTGTGATTATGCTGAATGTATGCCCTATGTTGACATTGCCTGGTTCCAAGTGAGGTATCTTGAATGTCACGCGATAGGTCGCTCACGCCACAGGAAGATAGATCTGGTGAGCCTCGTGGCCGCGTCCCGAGGCCGCTGCTCAGGAGTTCGGTGGCATGTGCTTGGTCTGTTATCCGGGACATTGTCAGGTTCCTACATCCGTGCCGCTTTAGCATATTCGTCGTGGTGGCCGGTGGTGCGCTATTGCTGGTAAATGCGCAAGGCCGTGAAGTTGCAATGGGTCTCGTTGACTCGCATTTTTTCTGGACTGGCATCGCATTTCACTTCAGCGTATTTCTATGGGCGTTCGAGAGTTGGTACTGGGCGCGTTTGATGACCGACATGGTGCACGGGGCCGATCGCAAGATGGCCCGAGACGGAACGGTATATCGGCGGCACGAAGTCTTTTTCAAGGCGCATGGCCCGAGAATTATTTCGGCGGCAGCCTACATGGTGGCTGGAATAGCGCTCTTTCTCGCCAGTGCGTGGGGCCATCTTGCGTTAAATTTGCTCGCCGGCAGTGTTTTCTATTGGCTGCTTGTTAAACGCCTTCCTGCTTTCGACAGTATGCTGAGATCTTCCGGGTTCTTCGCAGAAATGGTGCGAAATAATCTAGGAGACTTTATTGGTGACCCCCGGGACCCCGTATCGTCAGTGTGCGATCTGCCGCTGCTATCCTGGCTAGTCTTGGGGTTGAGCATAATCTTGGCGGTGCTGGCCTCTTTCTGGATCTGGATCGATGCCGTGAGTTTCGGGTGGGCTTTCGGGGCGGCAGCAGTCGTATTTATAGGGTTCGCGCTGATAGTGCCGGGTGGCAGTGTCTTGGTCTATTTGTCTCTGAGCGGCGATCATCGGTTGCGTGCGCATGGAACTGATGCTTACCCTGCCGTTAGTCTTCTTCTGATTTGGCTCCTGATTGTTGGGCCCTGGGTCGACAACCATGAAGTGCGGACGACGGGCGATATTCCGGTTGATCGGGAAACTCTTTCGATAGCAGCCTTAAAGTGGCACGAACAGGCGGTCGCGACGTCCGGCGTTTCAGATCCTCCTCTTGTTATGGTGGCTACGGCAGGTGGTGGAATCCGCGCGGCATACTGGACGGCGACTGTACTCGGCCGCCTACAGGACGAGGAGCCCAGGTTCCGCAACTTGCTTTTCGGGATTAGTGGGGTGTCAGGGGGTAGCGTAGGTGCGACCGTATTCACGACATTGCTTGCCGATGGCACGGTCGGAATTGATCCATCGGCATGTGGTGCCAACGGCAAGGCCGCGATTGTACGGAAATCGTACGAATGTGCAGGTCAGGAAGTTCTGACGCGCGATTTTCTCGCACCGAGCGTGGCCGCGCTGCTCTTTCCCGATCTGATGCAGCGAATCATTCCCATAATCCGGTTTCCTGACCGTGCACAGGCCCTCGAAGAAGCGTGGGAGCGAGCATGGGGTGAGGCAGGGCTTCCAGGAGGTTCATGGACTGAACGGACTTTCAGCCAGATATGGACGCAATCGAATTCTTACCTGCCCGCGTTGTTTCTCAACGGGACGCACGTGGAGTCGGGTAAGCGAATTATCACCAGCAATCTAAAGATTGATGGGTCTGCGTTTATCGATAGCTACGATTACTATGGACTTGCGTCCGGCGATTTGTTGCCTAGCACCGCGGCGATGAACAGTGCGAGATTCGCGTACGTGAGCCCAGCGGGTACTCTAATAAGAGGCGGCAGCGCTGTCGGTCATATTGTTGATGGGGGGTATTTTGAAAACTTTGGTGCGGCGACGGCCCGTGAGGTGCTGACAGCAGTGGTCGGGGCGCTTGAATCAGAAGGAAAGCATGCGCGTCCAGTCCTGATTCAAATCGTCAGTGACCCGAATCTTGGCGAAGACGATCTCGACGAGCGGAGGGCTCTGCCGCCATCCGATCGCGACGCTACGCGTTGGGCCAATGAGACTTTGAGCCCACTTCGAGCCTTGCTAAATGCACGTGATGCGCGCGGAGTGCAGGCCTATAAGGAATTCATGCGTGCGGCGGGAGATCCCAATCGGCGTGCGGATTTTTGGCTATGCGGTTCTGACGGAGGTGCTGACCCTGCCCTTGGTTGGGTTTTAGCCTCGGCATCAAGGACCCGAATGCAAAATATGATTCGCAGCGATGAATGTGGAAATCAAGTTGAGTTCGCCAAAGTACTGAAAGCAATCAGATAGCGGGCTCAGTGCGTCTGGCGCCATTCCTTTCGTGCGCAGCCGACGCGATTCGTAACCGGTTGCCAACGCTTTGCGGCTTGCGCGTACTGAGTCGGGAACTGTCAGGTGTATCGCATCTCAGAACACACCAACCCCCCGCTCGTACCACCCCTTGCTGCGATTGACCACGCGCACCACCAGCAGCATCACCGGCACCTCGATCAACACGCC
>JAGRHM010000194.1:0-135 GCA_020445005.1 Candidatus Competibacteraceae bacterium
GATACATGGTGATTGGATCATCCGCTTTCTCGCCGAGATTAAACGCCACGGTCGGCGAAGTCGGTCCCATAATCACGTCGACCTGTTCAAACGCTCGCCGGAAGTCATCACTGATCAAGCGGCGAATCTGCTGCG
>JAGRHM010000194.1:278-4859 GCA_020445005.1 Candidatus Competibacteraceae bacterium
TAGCGCACCCCGTCAAATCGCGCCAGATTAGAGGAGCATTCAGCCGGGGCGACCACGTAATAGGCAGGGATCGCCAACTGACTGTTCGGCAGGCTGATCTCTATCGTTTCCGCGCCCAGTTTCCGGTATTCGGCAATCGCTGCTTCAACGACTTGTGCAACTTTGTTATCCAGTCCCTCACCGAAATATTCTTTGGGCAGACCGATTTTCAGTCCCGCCAAAGGCGGGTCGAGAGCAGCGACATAATCAGGGACCGGACGGTCGACGCAGGTGGAATCGCGGGGATCAAACCCGGCCATTGCGCCCAGCAACAATGCGCAATCTTCAGCGGTGCGCGCCATCGGTCCGCCCTGATCGAGGCTGGAAGCGTAGGCGATCATCCCCCAGCGCGACACCCGGCCATAGGTGGGCTTGAGGCCAGTGATACCGCACAATGCAGCGGGCTGGCGAATCGAGCCGCCCGTGTCCGTACCTGTTGCGCCCGGCGTTAAACGCGCTGCCACAGCGGCGGCGGAACCCCCGGAGGAGCCGCCGGGCACCGCATCCAGGTCCCAGGGATTGCGCACCGGGCCGTAGAAACTGGTCTCATTGGACGAACCCATGGCGAACTCGTCCATGTTGGTCTTGCCGAGCATCACCGCGCCCGCGGCGTTCAGCTTTTCAACGACAGTGGCGTTATACGGCGCGATGAAGTTATCCAGCATCCGCGAACCGCAGGACGTGCGGACGCCGTTGGTGCAAAAAATATCCTTGTGGGCGATAGGAATGCCGGTTAACGGCTCGGCCTCGCCGCGTTGCCGGCGTTCATCCGCTGCGCGCGCCTGGGCCAGCGCCGCTTCAGCGGTCAGGGTAATAAAGGCGTTCAGTTGCGGATTGAATCGCTCCACCCGCTCCAGCAGGGCGCGGGTTAATTCTTCGCTGCTGAACTCGCCGGCGGTCAGCGCGGCGTTCAGTTGGGCAATGGTTTTATCGTGCATGGCGGCGGATAGTAAAAACGATCATTCAATAACCTTGGGCACCAGGTATAACCCGGCTTCGGTCAGGGGAGCGATGGTCTGGAAATGTTCGCGCTGATTCATTTCGCTGACTTCATCAGCGCGCAGGCGTTGCGCCATCTCGTCCAGTGGATGAGCCATGGGCATGACGCCAGTGGTGTCCACGGCGTTCATCTGCTCCACCAGCTCCAGAATGGCCGACAGATTGCGGGCGTAAGCGGGCGCATCTTCTTCACGGATGGCCAGTCGCGCCAGATGGGCAATTTTAGCGACTTCAGCGGTCCCCAGGGGCGTCATGCGCGTTTTCTCCTTACAGTGGATTCGGACGCGCAACCCTACCATAATCAAGACCATCGCGCTATGCAGAGGAATTTAACCCGCCATCGAGCCGTGTTAGGCTAACCCTTGCCGGATCTCGCGCCATCGTTCAGGATCCTGGCGGCGTCTGTAAAAGTCTTTTGTCATACTATTTTGCCGGATTCGGTCTTGGTGTCCTTCATCTCCAATATGGCCCTACTCTCCAAGGTATTACCCCTCAAGCGGATTGGGATGCTCCTTTTTATCCTGAGCCTGACGTTGGTGTGGGCCAACCGGGTTCATTGCGCCACGGTGAACATTCCAGCGGTAGCTGCGCCTGCTGCAAACGTCGTCGATGTGAATGAAACGCCCGCAGTTCCTTTAGAAAAAGTTTCCCTGCAATTGGTCTGGAAACATCAGTTTGAGTTTGCTGGCTTCTACGCCGCCATCGAGAAGGGTTTCTATCGGGACCAGGGCCTGGAGGTTGAGTTGCGGGAATACGAGCAGGGCATGGATATTCTCGACGAGACGCTGTCAGGCCGGGCGACTTATGGCATTGCCAATAACAGCGTGATCAACTGGCGGCTCGAGGGGCAACCGGTCGTGCTGCTGGCGAATTATTTTAAAAAGACGCCCCTGGTCGTATTGGGCCAGCCTGGGATTCGCACGCTGGATGATCTCATGGGCAAACGACTGATGATTGCCGATAAGGACCTTCATTCGCCGCTCTTTCAGGCGGCTTTGCAGGAAGCAGGCTTAGTCTCTGGAGTCAATCTGACCATCATACCCCACACGTTTGATAGCGGGCCTTTCATTCGTGGGGAGGTGGAGGCGATGACGGCTTTCCTGAGCAATGAGCCGTTCTATTTGCAACAAAAAGGCGTACCCTTCCAGATCATTGAACTGACAGGCTACATGCCGGGTCTGGGGGATGTCTATCTGTTTACCTCAGCAGCGCAGGCGAACGCCCATCCGCAACAGGTTCGCGCTTTTATTGAGGCCAGCAACGCGGGATGGCGTTATGCCCTGGATCACCCCGAGGAAATCATCGATTTGATCCTGGAGCGTTATTCCCAGCGCAAGAGTCGAGAGGCATTGCGCTACGAGGCGGAGAAGACCCGGCAATTGATGATGCCGCGCTCCATGCCGGTGGGCTCCATCCCGGCCGAACGCCTGGATTTGGCGGCCAGTGCCCTGCTGCGCGCGGGTCAGCAAGGGAGTTTACGGAATTTGCCAGGATTTCTGTTCCAGGAAGACCGAGTGGCGACCGCGCCGACCAAGACCGCCGCTGCGTTGATGCTCACCCCGCAGGAGCGGACCTGGCTGGAACAGCATCGTCGCGTTATGCTCCAGGTGGATGACAACTTTGCCCCTTATACCTTTGTTAGCACTACCGGTGAGGTGAGCGGAATCGTCGTCGATCTGGTGCGCGTTATGGCCGATGCTGTCGGTCTGGACATCGAAATGGTCCCTACGCCATTTAGTGAGATGCTCAAAGCCCGGAAATCGCCAGGACTCTACGGTTACATCAATTTCGATTACCATTTTTCGGAAACGCCCGATGCATTCCTGAGTATTGCAAGTCCCTTTCCTACAACGCAAGCCCTGTTTACGCCCAAGCCGGACCAGTTTACCGCTAAAACGCTTGAGGAGATTCAAGATAAGCGCATTCTGTTCTATGAAGGCATAGATCCTGTGGGTTTCGGGTTTCCCCGCACGGGAAACCAGTACCTTCATGTACGCGACCCGGCGCAGGCGTTTGCCTGGCTGCTGAATGGCGAAGCGGATGGCTATTTCGATAATTTCGCCTATGTCCAATGGCATATGCGCGAACAATTCATGCCTGGCTTAACGGCGCTCTATATCACCAACCGCTTTCCCGATCCGCTGTTCGCCGTCTTCAAAGACTATCCCGAGTTGCATGGCATTCTGAAAAAAGCCTATCACCATGTGACGCCGGTGATTCCCTCCCTGCTGCAAAAATGGCAAATCAGGCACCATGAAAGCGCCAGACTCCTCCTTAGCGATGAAGAGCGTTCCTGGCTGGCGCAACATCCGGTGATTCGTTATGCCGTGGACCCGGATTGGGCGCCGGTTGAGTTCGTTGACCCGCAGGGCCAACCGGCGGGCATCACTCCAGAGTATCTTCAGCGTTTGGAAGAATTGCTGGGGGTTCGCTTTGTGGCGATTCCAGTCGCAACCTGGGCAGAAGCTTTGCAAAAGCTCGATAATGGGCAAATTGACCTGTTGCCGGCCATTGCACAAACCACAAACCGCCTGCAGCGTTTTCAGGTTACCGCACCCTACCTCACTTTCCCAGTAGCAATTTTTGCGCCGGTCGACGCACCCTTTCTCGGAAGTCTGGAAGCGCTGGCCGGAAAACAGGTCGCGGTGGTAGGCGATTACGCCATTCGTGAGTGGTTGCAACAAGATTACCCGGAGATCCGCCTGACGCCGGTGACCGCCACAGCAGCGGCCTTGCGCGAGGTGGCCGAACGGCGAGTCGACGCCTTTGTTGATAACCTGGTTACGGTCAGTCACGCCATCGGTCGCAGAGGGCTGCTTGAGGTGCGGATGGCTGGAAACACGCCTTATGAAATCGCCCTGAGCATGGCCGTACGCAAGGATTGGTCGATACTAACAGGCATTTTGGAAAAGGGCATCGCCGCTATTCCCAAAAGCGACCGGGACAGTATTTACAATCGCTGGGTTCAGGCCCCGCAACCGCCGATTACGGACTATACCCTGTTATGGCAGGTATTAATCCAGGCCGCCATATTGTTGGCCGTCATCCTGTATTGGAATCGGAAACTGACGCTGGAGATCGGGAAACGGCAGCAAGCCGAACAGGTATTGACCCGCAGCGAAACGATGCTGCGCAATACGCTGGACTCGACGGACGATGGCATCCTGGTGGTGGCCGATAGTCGGATCCTGAACGCCAATCGCCGCTTTCAGGAACTCTGGCGCATCCCGGATGAATTGATCCGCACAGGACGGGATGAGCGATTATTAAGCTATGTGCTTGATCAACTCTCCAATCCGGAAGATTTTCTGCGCGGGGTGGAAGAGGTCTACCCAACTAATAATGAACAGAGAGATATTCTGTATTTCAAGGATGGCCGGATTTTCGAGAGATATACTCGCGCTTTGCGGCTGGGCAATCAGTTAGCGCGATTGTGGTCATTTCGTGACGCCACGGAACGCCAACAGATGCTGTTGGCGCTGGCGCAGGCCAAGGAAATGGCGGAGTCAGAGAATCGCGCAAAAAGCGAATTTCTGGCCAACA
>JAGRHM010000195.1 GCA_020445005.1 Candidatus Competibacteraceae bacterium
ACTGGCCGAGCGCTTGCCGGATAATGCCGTAGTCCTGAACAATCTGGCCTGGTTTTACTACGAAGCCGGCGATCCTCGTGCGCTGCGTTATGCGGAACGTGCGCATGACAAGGCGCCGGATAATCCGGAAGTGGCGGATACCCTGGGTTGGATTCTGGTGCAGCGCAACGAAGCGTTGCGCGGCCTGGAGTTCCTGGAAAAAGCGGCGAACAAGCTACCAGATCAACCTTCGGTGCGCTATCACTTGGCCGCGGCCTACGCCAAGTTGGGGCGCAAGGACGCTGCGCGGCAGGAGTTGCAAAAACTGGCGGACGTTTCGGCGTTCCCGGAACAGGAAGAGGCGCGCAAGCTGTTGGAAAGTCTGGGACAGTAAACCCGCTGCTTCTATCCTCCCGTGACCGGTGGAAAGAACGCCACCTCATCGCCATCGCGCACGGGGTGCGTCCATTCCGCGTATTCCAGATTCACCGCCGCTAGCAAATTTGCCGGCGGCGGTGTTTCCGGATGTAACGCGGCCCAAATGCTGGCGACCGTCCATTCTGTGGCAGATGGCAGCTCATCTCCAGCGCGGCCTAGCCGGTCACGCAAACTGGCAAAATATCTAATCTGAATAGTCATTAATTTTTCCTCGTCACCTTTCCAAGAAATTTAAAAACACCGAAGTCAGGTTCAAAACCAAAAGTCTGTCCAGATCTGTCTTTCCAATGATTGAGTCGCTAATAAATAACTAAATAGCATAAAAAATACAGATGCAAATATCCTATTTTCCGGGTAGACTGATGATATCGAAATGGTTGACGCTGCTTTGGCGTCCGCCATGCTCTTAATATCGCCATTGTCGTTTGAGGACCTGCCGTCTTATGAGTCGAACCTATCTGTTCACTTCCGAATCCGTCTCCGAGGGGCATCCGGATAAAATCGCTGATCAGATTTCCGATGCCGTGCTGGACGCCATTATCGCCGAGGATCCCAGAGCGCGCGTCGCTTGCGAAACCCTGATCAAAACCGGCGTGGTTGTGCTGGCTGGGGAGATCACCACTTCGGCCTGGGTGGACTTCGATCAGATTGTGCGTGATACCGTTGTGGGCATCGGTTATGACAATTCCAATGTGGGCTTTGATGGCGCTACTTGCGCAGTGTTATCCTGCATCGGCAAGCAGTCCGCCAATATTGCGCAAGGCGTGGATCGCACCAAGCCCGAGGAACAGGGCGCGGGTGACCAAGGCCTGATGTTCGGCTACGCCACCAATGAAACAGATGTATTAATGCCAGCGCCGATTACCTATGCTCACCGCCTGGTGCAGCGACAGGCGGAAATGCGCAAGAGCGGGGTATTGCCCTGGTTACGGCCCGACGCCAAGAGCCAGATTACCTTTCGCTATGAGGGCAATCAGGTGGCTGGCGTCGAAGCCGTGGTGCTGTCAACCCAACACGACGCTGACATTACTTATAAACTTCTGTGCGAAGCGGTGATGGAAAATATCATTTTGCCGGTTTTGCCGGCGGAGTGGCTAGACAAACATACCCAATACCATATCAACCCAACGGGTAGTTTCGTCATCGGTGGTCCAGTAGGCGATTGCGGCCTGACCGGACGCAAGA
>JAGRHM010000196.1 GCA_020445005.1 Candidatus Competibacteraceae bacterium
CAACCATTTGAACATGTTGTCGAAAATCCGGTTCGTCAAAAGACGCTAATCCTAACAAGCAGGGAAGTCAGGAGCAAGCCGGCAAATGATCGCGTTAGGGCTGTTGCGCTGTTTATCTCAGAAGGCAGTCGATGGACATTGCGCTTTTGCAGGAGCTGACTTGCTAGCGATTCAATCAGTTATCGCCTGCAAGCGGGCTCCTGCGCATCAAGAGAAAGCGGATAAACTCAAACGCTTAAAGACTGTCCCATGCCTCACCGCCAACCGCCCAGGCTGGCGGGTTGGCGAAATGCCTGGACCGGGCCGGGGCGTGATGAATTTTCGTCGCATTCTGCCGTGATCGGGCATGATGCCGTTCGATTGCGACAACGGAACCCTGAATGACTTTGGGCGCAGGCTGTTCATGTTCCATGACCTGAGCGGCTACCGGGGTTGTAGCGATCATCAGTTCCTCGTCCAGCTTGAAAAAGCTCATTAATTCGAGCAAGTGAGACGCCTGCTTACCCATGGACTGACTGGCGTTCGCGGTCTCCTCAACCAGCGCAGCGTTCTGTTGAGTCGTTTGGTCCATCTGTAAAATAGCCTGATTAATCTGCTCGATACCGCTGGCTTGCTGCTGACTGGCCGCCGCTGTTTCAGCAACGATGTCGCTGACTTTTCTGACCGAAAGAATGATGTCTTCCAGAGTTTGTCCAGCTTGTTCGACCAGTTTACTGCCGATTTCAACTTTACCCAGGCTATCGGTAATCAGATTCCCGACTTCCTTGGCGGCATCGGCGTTGCGTTGCGCCAGTTTGCGAACCTCGCTGGCGACTACAGCGAAGCCCCAGCCCTGTTCGCCGGCGCGCGCCGCTTCTATCGAAGCATTTAACGCCAACAAATTGGTTTGAAAAGCGATTTCGTCAACCACGCTGATAATGCGGGCAATCTCACGACTGCTCTGGTCGATATCAACCACCGCTGCTGTCATCTGTTGTACGACTTGTCCACCTTGTTCGGCTTGCTGCTGGGCGCGCCAGGTTAACTGACGGGTTTGCTCAGCGTTCTCAGCGCTGTGCTGCACAGTACTGGTTAGCTCTTCCATGCTGGAAGCAGTTTCCTCCAGGGCAGATGCCTGTTCTTCAGTGCGTTGCGATAGATCGACGCTACTCTGGGCGATTTCCACCGCCGCCGCGTTAACCTGATGGGCGGTTTGCGAAACCTTGCCCACCATCTCTTGCAACTGCCGGGTCATGTCGCCCATTGCGGCATAGACGCCGGTTTCCTTGCCGGTGCAGCTCAAAGCGACGGTCAAATCCCCCTGAGCGATCCGACGGGTTAACACCGCCATTTCAGCCGGCTCACCCCCGATGGGGCGACGAATGGACCGGGTGATCCAGGCAATGATCACTGCGCTAACCGCCAGGACCACGCCCACAATGCCCAGGATGAGGTTTCGGGTGTACGCCATCTCCGCCACATAACCACTGCGATTCACCAGTATCTCCAGTACGCCAATCGGTTTGCCGGAGTAATCCTTAATCGCCTGGGCGTAGACCATCACGGGTTGGCTAGCGAACTTGGCATGTTGCGCAACGATTTCTCCCTTCAGCGCCGCATGTAATTGTGCTTGGGACAGCAAGGAGCCCGCGCCATGCGTTGCATGGAGCGCCTTGAAACTTTGCGCCTCCGGGATTAACAGGGTAATTTGTACGCCATGCTCTGCTTTGAGGGCTTCGAAAAGCGTTTCATCGAAGGCCATGCCGAATTCCACCGAACCAAGATGCTGGCCCTGCCGGGCAATGGGCGCGATGCCCCGGATACCGAGACCCGCGACGCCATTTTCAAGTCCTTTGGCTGTTTTGCCTGAACTATTTACTTCTACCACCGCCAGACGAAACGCCGATAAATCATCGCCAAACTTTTCGGGCTTGTGCAGGCGCAGGAATGACGTCGCGGGCGGCGTATGAAATTGAAACTGGGAAACGCCATAATGCGCGGCGAGCGTCTGATAAACGCTCTGCAATTGCGCCAATAACTGTGGACGATTCTTATCGGTCATCGCCTGCTGCACTTCAGGTAGATTCGCCAGCAGGACGCTCAGCGTTTCCGCCGTCCGGCTCCGGGCTGCGATTTCCGTCGTCAACAGTTCAAAAGTTTCATGGGCTTCGCGTTTTTCAGCCTCAAAAAGTAATTCTTCAAACCGAAAAAATGCCATGACTACGACCGCCAGAATCGCAGAAATCAACAGCAAGCTGATCGCTAGACTAATGCGGGTGCTAATTTTCAGTGAGCCAAACATGCGAAGTACTCCCTATCGTGCAATATCATGAGTTCATCTTCTCAAATGAAGCAGAAAGCTGGCATTTTGTTTGGCAACTCCTATACCAGGACAGTCTTTAGTTTAAGCTACTTATTTAATAATAATTTTTATATATAGCCATCCTGGATGAGTCGTGGAATCGGAGGTTCAAACCACCCCGCCCCTGCGGGGCACCCCTCCTTATCCAAGGAGGGGAATTTCCACGAACGAGATGGGATGGCTATATACCTAAGAAGGGAAGGTCTTTGTCACAATAAAAATTGTTGAAAAGCAGGCACTGTAGAGTTTTACATTGATTTTTAACAAGATAGACCAACAACAATAGTGATCGTTTTACAATTTTTGTTGTCAACAGGAGTTAATTTCCGGAGGATTTGAGGCGTTTACTCAAAGCCTGCTGGGAGATGCCGAGGAGTCTAGCGGCAGCGGTCTGGTTGCCGTCGGAGCGGCGCAAGGCTTCCTCGACCAGGAGATGGGTCGCTTGTTTCAAGGTGGGCAGGTAGGAAGTGAAATTGATCAGTTTATCGCCATGGCCCGGATCAGGCGCGTTGGCCATGCGAGCTGGATTCTGATTCAGATAGGACTCCAAAACGCGAGGAGAGAGCGTTGTCGAGCCAGTTCGACTGACTGCGTCGAATATCATCATTCGCAATTCCCTGATATTACCAGGAAAACTGTATTTCTCCAGCAGCGTCAGCAATGCTTTGGGCGCCTGAAGTCCAGGCTTGCCAAATTGTTGTGCGGCCTCTTTCAGAAAGTGGTCAACCAGCAAAGGTAAGTCATCCAGCCGCTCGCGTAATGGCGGAATGTGCAGATGGTGAGTACGTAAACGGAAATTCAAATCCTTACGGAATTTTTCCTCCTTGGCCAATTGCCACAGGTCTCGATTAGTGGCCGACACCACCCGGGCATCGCTGTGCTTGGGAGTATCGCTACCCAATGGGAAGTAGTCGCTACTCTGCAGAAGGCGCAGAAGCTTGGACTGCGACACCGCCGTTAGATCGCCGATTTCGTCCAGGAACAGGGTGCCGCCATTCGCCTGTTCGATCAGACCTTTTCGTACTCGCTCAGCACCGGTGAAAGCCCCTTTCAAGTGTCCAAACAAGGTATCGGAGAAAACGGCGTCGTCCAGTCCTGCCACATTAACCGCCACCAAAGAACCTTGACGGTGACTCAAGGCGTGAATCGCCTGGGCCAACAGATCCTTGCCAACGCCGGTTTCGCCAGTAATCAGGACGGGTTCGGCAGTCGCCGCAATAGATTCTACATAGCGGAAGATTTGAAAAATCTTGGTGTTGCGCGTAATGATGCCGGTAAAGACTTCGGGCCGACTTGGGCCGGCGGAAGACGTACTTTGCCGAAGCGCCTGATTTTCCTGTTGAAGCTCCTGAAGCGCCAGCGCGTTTTTGACAATGGTAAAGAGGCGCTCAAAATCGATCGGCTTGGTTAGATAGTTAAATGCGCCTGCCTGGATACAGCGCACGGCGGTGTCGACTTCTTCAGTAGCGGTTAAAATAATGACTAATATCTCGGGATAATCTCTTGACAGCGCCGCCAGAAGCTCTTCTCCGCCCAGATGAGGCATGACCAGATCCAGAAGAATGATCCCCACTGCATGTTGAGCCACCTGTTCCATAACCTGCCGACTATCCATGCAAGTCATAATGTTGTTCAGGCCCGCCTTGCGCAGAGCGGCACAGGTAATAGTCAGACTGATCGTATCGTCGTCGACGACCAAGACTGGATTAACCGGATAGACCGCGGGTTTCATGGAGCTGCTGATACCGTTTCTTGATAGGAATTGTGTTCTTTCATTTCTTTATTATCAGCAATCAATCGAATTTTTCCTGCACCGCCAGCCCATCCAGCCCCGAGTCGATCACATTGCAAACTGATTGTATCGCCTTTTCCAGTGCATCGATCTGCGCAATCTCCCCCTTTTCCGCCCTGGACAGAGCGGATTCCAGTTGCGTTGCGACTCGTTGCACATCGACCATGCCAAGATTGCCCGCCACCCCTTTGACGCTGTGGGCTAAACGAACGGCGTCGGTGCGCGATCCGGCTGCGAGGAGACCGCGAAGATTCTGGGCGGTCTGCCGATAATGGTCGGAAAAATTGACGAATAACTGGCGAAGGAGTACTGCGTCGCCGTTCAGGCGATCAAGACACGCCGCTACATCAATACCTGGCAGAGCAGGAAGAGATCCAGCAACCGACTGCTCGGTTCCCGACAAGCCGGGAAAAACGGCCGCCGCCTGTTCCTCGACGATGGAGGGCGCGGTTGAAATTAGGCAATGATCCAGAATCCTGAGCAGTAACCGGGGATCGATGGGTTTACCGACATGATCATTCATGCCAACCGCCTGCATCCGTTCAATCTCGTGTCGTTGCACATGGGCAGTCAGCCCAATGATCGGCAACGGGTCAAATCCCGGAAGGGCGCGAATGCGGCGGGTGGCCTCATAACCATCCATCTCCGGCATTTGGATGTCCATAAGCACCGCATTAAACGCCTTGGGGCCTTGCCGCTCCAGGAGAGCCACCGCCTGGGCGCCATTGATGGCAATCTCTACGATAGCTCCAGATCGCTCTAAAAGATGACGAATGATCTCCTGATTGATGTCATTGTCTTCCACGACCAGCAGGCGACGTCCGGCTAATCTATCGATCTGCATGATCCTGATACTGGAAGGATCGCGATCAGCGCCGTTGACGCCGGACAGGCGCTCGTCGCGCTCCCCAACGCCCAGCCAGACATCAAAGCGAAAGAGACTACCCTCGCCGGGGCGGCTATCCACATGGAGGGTTCCTTCCATCATCTCCACCAATTGTTTGCAAATGGACAGCCCAAGCCCGGTCCCGCCATACTTGCGGGTAATGGAATTGTCCGCCTGGCGGAAGGGTTGGAAGATGATCCGGGACTGTTCAGCAGTCATACCCATGCCGGTATCCTGCACCGCAAACTCCAGGTGAACCCGCGTATCCCTCACGTCCAGTCGTCTCACCGCGATGGAAATTTCGCCCTGATGAGTAAACTTGACCGCGTTATTCCCCAGGTTGATGAGAATTTGGCCCAGACGCAAGGGATCGCCTACCAAAGCATCCGGCGCCTCCGGAGCAATATCGAGCTTAAACGCCAATCCCTTCTCTTCAGCCTTGTGCCCCACGATGGTAACGAGATGCTCCATCACCTCATACAAGGTGAAAGGAATAGACGCTATCTCCAGTTGACCTGCTTCAACCTTGGACAAATCCAGGATGTCGTTGAGCAAGCCCAGGAGAGATTTCGCCGCACCGTAAGCTTTGTTCAGATACTCCTGCTGCTGGTGCGTGAGCGCGGTGTCGAGGCACAGATGAATCATGCCCATAATAGCGTTCATGGGGGTGCGGATCTCATGACTCAT
>JAGRHM010000197.1 GCA_020445005.1 Candidatus Competibacteraceae bacterium
CAACGATTCGCTCACGCCAGCGCACCGAACGATCACGGGTCAGTTCGGCCCAGAACTGCTCGAACAGGGTCTCGGCCAAGTTCTCGGCGGTCACGTTATCCATAGCCAATACAACAACCTCGTCGGCGGGCAACACATACCGCTTGCCGCACAACCGAAAGGCATACTCGCCCGGTTCGGCAAGCAAAGTTTCCAGCCAGGGATTGTCGCCAGCAATCAGCACTTTCTCATCCCATTCCACGCAAACGGTCCGTAATGCCTTTTTAAAAACCTCGTAGCTGAGCATGCGCGGCAGAGCCGGTTCGGTCAGTTCCACCGTCAGTTCCACCTGATAATTATGGCCATGCAAGCTTTCCTTGGCGCCATCAGGAAAAACGGTCATGTGCGCCGCTGCAAACTTGAGAGTGTCCTTGCGGATATGGATCGTCCAGTTCCGCATGTCATGCCCAACCATATCGTGACTCCCATTTAATCCTTCGATTGCGTAGCAATTGCTCACAACCGATCTTCAAGCGCCGTTGCATAACCGCATTCAGCGAACGGTTTGGTGAACCCCGTTGATCAGTATGCCTAAAGGATATTAGATATAGCGTGTCAAAAGCAGGATCAGTCCATCATGGAAAAAGTTCAAGGTAACTTCAACGCCATGAGCAACCGCAGAGGGTTTGCTCTCTTTATAACTATTGGCGCAGTGCTGCTAACGGCCGCCGCTTTAACGTATGCAGCGGATGAAACAGTAATGATTGGCCGATTTTCCGCGGGTGATCGCACCCATTGGCAAGATAAGGCTTTTCAGGGAGAAACTCGTTACCGTTTTGATGACCGGAGCGGACGACCGGCGCTGTTCGCTGACAGCCAGGGCGCAGCTTCAGGGTTGTATCGGGAGATTAAGGTCGACCTTAACCGCACCCCGTGGTTGAACTGGTCATGGCGGGTGGATCGGGTATTAAAGGATGTGGATGAGCGCGCCAAGTCCGGCGACGACTACCCGGCACGGGTTTATGTCGTGGTTTCCGGCGGCGCGGCGTTCTGGAAAACCCGTTCCCTGGTCTACGTCTGGTCCAGCCATCAACCGGTGGGCGCAACCTGGCCTAATGCATACACCGCTAACGCCCACGTCATGGCTTTGCAGTCCGGCGCGCAAAATACGGGGCGTTGGGTGAGCGAAAAGCGCAACATTCACGCTGACTTCCAGCAATTGTTCGGCGAGGCGGTTGATTCCATCGACGCCGTCGCGTTAATGACCGACACCGATAACAGCAGGCAAAGCGCCTCGGCCTGGTATGGCGATATTTATTTCACTGCGCAGTAAGCCGGGTAGCCGAATGGCAAGCCTGTTTCCAAGCGGGTTTTTATGAGAAGATGGGTCATCAATTTGACAAATGAATGGCTATGACCGGCGTCAATAAAGCCTTCAACTCTACACTCGTGCTTGTTCTTGGGCAGTGCGCCAGGTCAAATGATTCTTATGAAGACATGAATAACATGGAAAACACACCTTTAGTGGGCCTGATCATGGGTTCCACTTCGGACTGGAGTACTCTGGAGCATACCGCTAACACGCTGGACGCGCTCGAAGTGCCCTATGAAGTGCGCGTCGTATCGGCCCATCGCACACCGGATTTACTATTTGACTACGCTGCCAGCGCCGAGGCGCGTGGTTTGCAGATTATCATCGCCGGGGCCGGCGGCGCGG
>JAGRHM010000198.1 GCA_020445005.1 Candidatus Competibacteraceae bacterium
AGGTCGGCAGGCCGGAATCGGCGGAAATGCCTGCCCCAGTAATGAACAGCAAGCGACGGGCGCGGCGCATTTCATCGGCGACGCAGGCGACAATGGCGGGATCAGGTTCTTTCATCATAGCGTGGCCTCATAGCACGGCGTGGAAAGATAGGGAGGCGCTGAATCAGACGGTCAACAAGCTGTAAAGCGCCTCGAATTCGCGACTCAACTTGTGTTTGGAATCGAGATGAATCATCGGCAGCGCCTGGACATGCGATTCGCGGATCTTGATGGAAGCCGATAAAAAGGCGTCCAACACGGGTAACCCTTCGCTGCGGAGTTCCTCGACCATGCGCGCCGGCAATCGGGCGCGGGCCTGATAGTGATTGACAATAATGCCTTCCACCCGCAGATTGGAGTTGTGATCAGCCTGGATTTCCCGGACGCTATCCATCAACGTGTACAGCGCGCGGCGTGAAAAGTCATCGCAGTCAAAGGGAATTAGGCAGGTATCCGCGGCAATCAGCGCCGAACGGGTAAAAAAGTTCAACGCCGGCGGCGTGTCAATAAAGATTTCATCAAATTCCCGGAGTGTGTCCAGAGCCTCGCGCAGTTTGTACATCTTGTAGCGCGATTCCAGCTTGACCTGCAATTCCTCCAGTCGGGGATCGGACGGCAACACGCCAAGATTGTCGAACCGGGTCGGAACCATATAGGCGTTCGGTTTGTCCCCAAAGACCTTGTAGGCCAGAATATCGTCGAAAAAATGAGCAAGCGTTTTTTTCTGTTCCGCCAGAGATGGACCGAGCAGATAGCGGGAAGCATTGGCCTGTGGATCCAGATCCACCAACAGGGTCCGGCGACCCCGCGCGGCGCTGATCGCGGCCAGATTGCACGCAATAGTGGATTTACCTACTCCACCTTTTTGATTAAAGACGACTCGGCGCATAGCGGTTCCCACGGTTTTGTTAGGGTTTCGTCAAGTGTAGTGCAAGTCATCGAACAGCGTCGAGATAGGCCATCTCGGTATTTGACCGCGCGAAGCGCTTGCGTCAGCGTCAAACCTGACCAAATTGATGTAGAATAATTTTCATCTATGACCTTATCCGGTGATGGCATGACTTCATTTACTTCTCCCGGCGATGGAACCGAAATCATTGTCCCGGCCTCCCAGTCGCGGTTGCGGTTCCAGTTCGAAGCGATTGAATTGCGGGTAATCGCTGGATCAGACGCCGGCCTGGAAATCAGTCTGGGTCTGCCCAACGTGCGAATCGGCGCTGCGCCAGACAACGATGTGGTCCTCAGCGATCGCGCGGTCTCGCGTCGGCACGCCGAAATTCTCATGACGCCGAATGGCTTGTTGCTGCGCGATCTGGGATCAACCAATGGCACCTTCATCAATGGCGTACAGATCACCGAAGCCTATATTCCGCCCGACGCGGAGTGTCGGCTCGGCTATTCGCAGTTATTGATCCGCCAGCACACCGAGGAACGCAAGGTTGCGGTACCGCGCCAGGATCATCTGGGCGAACTGGTGGGATCAAGCGAACGAATGCGTGAACTGTATGGCCTGATTCGAGCGGTGGCGCCCACGCCTACTACCGTCCACCTGAACGGCGAATCCGGTTCGGGCAAGGAATTGGTGGCGCGCACCCTGCACGCTTTTTCTGGCCGATCCGGTCCTTTTGTCGTATTTGACGCTTCAGTGACTGATCCCGAAATGGTGCGCAACGACCTGTTTGGCCATATCAAGGGCGCATTTACCGGCGCAACCGGTTCCCGCGAAGGAGCTTTTCGTCAGGCGCACACCGGCACCCTGTTCATTGACGAGATCGGCGAGCTGCCGCTGGATTTGCAACCCCGCCTGTTGCGCGTGTTGGAAAGCCGCGAGGTGACGCCGATCGGCTCCGATAAATCGACCCGGGTCGATGTCCGGGTGATTACCGCCACCCATCGTGATCTGGCGGACATGGTCCGGACTGGCGCCTTCCGCACCGACCTGTTTTACCGCCTGTCGGTGGTGCCCATCGACCTGCCGGCGCTGCGCGAGATTCGCGAGGATATTCCTCTGATTGCTCACCATCTTTGCCAGCAGTTACAATTGAACAGCCGGATTTCGGAAGGGGCCATGGCGGCGTTGCGCAGCTATCCCTGGCCAGGCAATGTGCGGGAGTTGCGCAATGTGCTGGAGCGAGCGGCGGTTATGTGCGGCGATCGGGAAATTCGCGCCGAGGATTTACGACTGCCCAGGGCTGCGCTGGCCCCAGCCATCGTGCCTGCCCCGCCGGCGCCTGCTTCGCCCTCGCTACCCTCCCCGCTCAGCCCCGTTGAGCCGACATCAATCCCTAAAACGGGCGCGGCGGACGCCCGTGCGCATCTCAAGGACATGGAACGGCAAATGATCATTGAGGCCATGGAGCGCAATCGGAATAACAAAGCAGCCGTCGCCCGTGAATTGGGCATCCCTCTTTCTACCTTGAAGCGTCGCCTCAAGGAATACCGCATCGGCGAGGACGAGTAGAAGTTTCAGGTCTCAGGAATGCAAACAGCGAGTGGCTCCTGAATCTGTCCGTCCTGCATGCAGAAAGATAATAAAGTAAACGCCCAATCAGCGTTCATTCCCTCCTCGTGAGCGCCCAATGAATATGCTCCCGCACCAGCTCCGACGGATGCGTCAGCCGCGTTCGCAAGGCCGCAGTCACATCAGGCGAACGCGGCGCATTGCCCAGCGCCACGGCAATATTCCGCAGCCAGCGTTCATGACCGATCCGACGCAGGGCGCTGCCTTCGGTGCGCCGCAGGAATTCTGTTTCGTCCCAGCCGAATAACTCAAGCAAACCTGGCGCATCCAGGCCATGCCGGGTATGGAAATCCGGTTCCACCGTGAGACGGGCGAAGCGATTCCAGGGGCAGACCAGTTGGCAGTCATCACAACCATAAATCCGGTTGCCCATGGCCTGGCGGAACTCCAGCGGAATCGACCCATGTAGCTCAATGGTGTGATAGGAAATACAGCGCCGGGCATCCACCCGGTACGGCGCGACGATGGCTTGGGTCGGACAAATCTCCAAACAGGCCATGCAACGCCCGCAATGCGCGCGCGCCGGTTCATCCACGGGCAACGGTAGATCAACATAAATTTCGCCGAGGAAAAACCAGGAACCTGCTTGCCGGTCCAGCACATTGCTGTGCTTGCCGATCCAGCCCAGACCGGCCTTCTCCGCCAGCGCTTTTTCCAGCACCGGCGCGCTGTCCACGAAAACCCGATAACCGAATGGCCCGATAGCGATAGCGATGCGTTCAGCCAGGTGTTGCAACCGGTTCCGCAGCACCTTGTGATAATCCCGTCCCAGAGCGTAACGCGAGATATAGCCTAAATCCGGTCGATGCAACACGCTCCACGGCTCAGCCGTCGCCGGCGGCTGATAATCCATACGCGCCGCGATCACCCGCACCGTATTGGGAACCAGTTCCGCCGGGCGACTGCGTTTGACGCCATGCCGGGCCATGTAGCCCATCTCGCCGTGAAAACCCGCTGCCAACCAGTCGAGCAACCATTGCTCATGTTCGGCAAGATGAATATCCGTGATGCCGATTTTCTGGAAGCCTAACTCCCGCCCCCAGGTCTTGATGAGGCCGGCAAGTTTAGTAATCCTGTAAAATGATTTATAATCAATCACTAAAAAATCCCATGGGTATTTAAGAAGCGGCTGGCCGGCGATTTAGCCGCAATTGCCGGCCAGCCGGCTCCTGCAGTGAATAGACTATAATTAACAACGCGCTTTGCCTATTGTGTTTCATCATCGCCACCGCCCAGGAGGTTGCCCATGCGCGAACTGCCTTATGAACTGTACCGCGCCGCCCAGGTACGGGAACTGGACCGCATCGCCATCGAGGAGCGTGGCGTTCCCGGCTATACCCTGATGAGCCGGGCCGGTGAAGCGGCATTCCATCTACTGCGTCAGCGTTGGCCGGACGCACGGCGTATCACCGTAGTTTGCGGCGGAGGCAATAATGGCGGCGATGGCTATGTGGTTGCGCGCCTCGCCCGTCAAGCTGGTTTACCGGTCAAGGCGCTGACTCTGGCCGATCCCGCCAAACTGACTGGCGACGCCCAAACGGCTTGGCAGGATGCGCTCGCCGCTGAAACGCCGATTGCGCCTTTCACTCCAATGAGCCTGGATGATTCCGAGCTGCTGGTCGACGCGATTCTGGGCACCGGCCTGGAGCGAGAAGTGACTGGCGCCTGGCGGGACGCCATCCAGACCATGAACGCTTATCCCGCTGATATTTTCGCCCTCGATATTCCCTCGGG
>JAGRHM010000199.1 GCA_020445005.1 Candidatus Competibacteraceae bacterium
TGGCGCTGGCCGACGGCGTAGTCGTTGAAGTCGTGGGCTGGGGTGATCTTGACACAACCACTGCCGAAGCCGGGATCGACGTACTCATCGGCGATGATAGGGATATTGCGCCCGGTCAGCGGTAGCGCCGCGTGAAGGCCGATCAGATGTTTGTACCGCTCATCGTCCGGGTGAACGGCGACCGCAGTGTCGCCGAGCATGGTTTCCGGGCGAGTGGTGGCGACGATCAGATCGCCGCCACCCTCGACGAGGGGGTAGCGGATGTGCCAAAGAAAGCCGCTTTCCTCGGCGCTGGCCACTTCCAGATCGGAAACGGCGGTATGCAGCACCGGGTCCCAGTTGACCAGCCGTTGACCCCGGTAGATCAGCCCTTCTTCATACAGGCGGACAAACACCTCGCGCACTGCGGCTGACAAGCCGTCGTCCATGGTGAAGCGTTCCCGCGTCCAGTCCACCGATGCGCCCATGCGTCGCAACTGTTGAGTAATAGCGCCGCCGGATTCCGCTTTCCAGGTCCAGACCCGTTCGATAAACGCTTCACGGCCCAGATCGTGGCGGGTCTTGCCTTCGCCAGCCAGTTGTCGCTCAACTACCATTTGCGTGGCGATGCCAGCATGATCGGTGCCGGGTTGCCACAGGGCGTTGTAACCGCGCATCCGATGATAACGGGTCAGCGCGTCCATGATGGTGTCCTGGAAGGCGTGGCCCATGTGCAGGGTGCCCGTGACGTTAGGCGGCGGGATCATGATGCAATAAGGCGCGCCCTGGCCGCTGGGCGCGAAGCAGCCGCGCGCTTCCCAGAAGGCATACCAGCGCGGTTCGATGGTGTGGGGTTCGTAAGTCTTGTCCATGTGCGGTCTTCAGATGGTGAGAATCGGCGGACGTGGCGCAGCCAGCGAAAGTTTTTAACCTTGCAAAAAGTATAACCCAGTTAGCGGGTGTGCGGATTCACCCCAAAAAGCGAGCCCCATGAAAAAACCCGCCGTTGAGCGGGTTTTGCCGATGCAATCCGCGCTGAGAGCGACTATTTCTTTTTCGCGGGTTTCCTGGGGGATGCGGGTTCGACCGCAATGGCCAGATCCTCGGTGTAGGTCAGCAAAATCTGATCGCCCACGTCAAGCCGGCTGATGTCGACATCCTTGGGCGCCCGCACGGTTAATGACCGCTCCGGCCCTTGGAGCGTCACTTTGCGGGTCTTGTGGTCAATCGCCAGGACGTTGGCGATGATTTCCACGGTATTGCGCACGCTGCCGGCCGGCTTCTCGCCCAGCGCGGCGCGATCGCCGCTCAGCGTTTCCCGCTTGCCGGTCAATCCGCCCGAGGTGTCCCGGCTGAACCGCACCGCCATGGCTTCGGTGTAGCGGGCGACGACCTGATCGCCCACCCGCACCTGTGGCAGGTTGCGGACTTCTTCGCCGACATGGATGGTAAACGGCTTGCCACCCTTGGGTTTCAGTGTCACCAGGCGCTGTTTGAGATCGACTGCTTTCACGGTGGCGGTCATGGTGGTGACCTCACGCTCCTGGATGGCCGGAGCCGCTACGGGTTGGGGAGTGGGCGCTTTTTCCATTGCGGCTTTGTCCTTGTCTCCACCGTACAGGGAGGTGCAACCGGTGGTGAATAGCAGTCCCATCGCTGCCAGGGCTACAACAGGTTTGTTCATTGATGCTCTCTTTGGCCCACTTGGGCATTTTTCGGGGTTGATTCTCGAGGGGATTGGCCATGCTGAAGGTGCGGGAGCTGGTAAAGACTATGCTGTAATCACCAACCGGTTTCCACTTCCGATGCCGGCGGCGATTATAGCGATTCCAGCGCCGTTCGCCGCTTTTTTCATCAAGGGCCGGTAACGTACTTACAAACCCTTAAACCTCTACCCTGTTACGCAATAACCGCCGGCAAGGTCAGACAGGCCAAGACGCCCAACACATTCCCCTGCGCATCCCGCCAGTTATCCACCCTGATCGTCCCACCGTGCAATTGCGCCGCTTCGCGAACAAACGCCAGCCCCAAGCCGGTGCTTTTGCGTCCGGTATCCGGGCGAGGCAGGGAATAAAACCGTTCAAACAGCCGCTCAAGCGCATAATCTGGGATGATGCCGCCGGTGTTCGCGACCGTCAGCCGCCAGGCGTCGCTAACTCTTTCGGCATCCAGCGTGATGTTGCCCTGGACTGGCGTGAAATCCAGGGCGTTGTCCAGCAAATTGCCAATGGCCTGCCTGATCAGGAACGGCTCGCCAAGTAGAGTCGCGTCCTCTGGAATCCGCTGTGCAATCCGCAACTGCTTCCGATTCGCCACGGGCATCCGGGAGATCAGCAGGTCCTCCACAGTTCGAGCAAGCAAGACGGGACGTTGTTCCTGAAGTTCGCGGCGTTGCTCGACCGTCGCCAGCGCCAGCAGGCGTTCCACCAGTTGCTGCAGCCGTTCCGCCTCATTAGCGGCCAGATGAGCAAACCGTTCGCGTTGTGCTGTAGGCAGTTCACCCTGCAATAATTCCGCAGCGCCGGCAATCGCCGCCAGCGGACTTTTCATTTCATGGGTCAAAGTGTGAACATAATGCTCGACATAATCCCGCCCCTCCAGCCGGTCGCGCATGGTCGCTACCGCCTCCGCCAGCGCCTGCATTTCCGGGCCGCCGCCTTGTGGCACCGTTGCGCGTTGCCCTTCAGCGGCGGCGCGGGCGTAGGCGGCGAGACGATGGATTGAGCGCGCCAGCGCCCAGGAGAATCCCAGTCCCACGGTCAGTGATACGGCGACGAGCACGGCGGCGGCGCGGCGCAGCTTGGCCTCCGCCCGGTCCACATAGGGTTGGATACTGGAGCCAGGTTTGGCCACGCTTAACACGCCGATGATGCGTTCTCCATCCCGAATCGGCGCCGCTACATACATCACCGAGGTCCGTTCATCAGCAGGATTTTCCCGGGTGGTGCGGGCGCCATACTCCCCGCGCAGAGTCAGGTAGACATCGTTCCAGCGCGAGTAATCCTGACCAACCGCCTGACCGGTGGAATCAAATAGAACGATGCCCTGTTCATCGGTGATGTATACGCGGTGATCCAGGGTATTTTTAACGATATCCCAAACCTCGGCATTGGGAGTGCGCCAGGCGTATTCGGCTAATCGGACCTGAAAACGGCCATTGGTCAAGTTGCCACTGAGCACCTCATCCCGCGCCAGCACTGCCAGCAAATTGGCGGTATCGATCAGCGTCTCCTCTGTAGCTTGGCGGAACGCCGGCTTGATTTCCACGCCCAGAATATTGAGGGAAAAGTAGACGCCAAGACCGACGATTAGAAAGTAACCTAGAAACAGTTTGAGGCCCAGACGCATGATCGGACTCAGGAGTCGTCGTGGATGCGCACTGAGTAACCCAGGCCGCGGTGTGTGCGAATCGGGTCAAGGGTCGGGGCGATTTCCCGCAGTTTGGCCCGCAGGGTTTTAATATGCGTGTCCACGCTACGCTCGAAACTGGCGGTCGGGTCAGGCCAGACTTGGTCCATCAACTGCCCGCGGGAAAAGACTCGCTCGGGCTGCGCCAGCAGGGTTTTGAGCAGTAAATATTCGTAGCGGGTCAGATCCAGAGTTTGGTTGTGAAATCGAATGGCCGCGCGGACTTCATCGATCTCAAACCAGGCGCTGCAGACGCCTTGGACAACAGTTGCCTGATCGATAACGGGAGGATTACGAACGGTGCGTTTCAGAATCGCCTTGACCCGCGCCGCCAGTTCGCGCGGACTGAACGGCTTGGTGACATAATCATCCGCGCCCAATTCCAGGCCCAGCACCCGATCCAGCTCGGCGTTTCGGGCGGACAGGATCAATGTGGGAATTTCCGAGCTGCGTCGTAACCGTTTGAGCAATTCCAATCCCGAACCATCAGGCAATCCCAAATCGAGAATAAGGAGATCACAAGAACCTTTCGCCAGCTCCGCCTCCGCCTCGCGGACCAGAGTCCGCCAGCTCACCTGAAAACCTTCGCTGGTTAGCGCGAACTCAACCACTTCCGCAATGGAAGGTTCATCTTCGATCAGCAGAATATGGGCCGTCATATTCACCTCGCCACAGCCAGTCCAGTCGGGTGAAGCGTAGCGTATTCCGCTGGAGGACGCCCAGGTCAGTTATATCCGGCTTCTCTGCCGCATAAGGTTTACTCCGGTACGCAAATTTCCCGGCGCTGGATGGCCACCACCGTGTGAAACACCAGAACCGCCACGACCAGCGAGAGCAGCGCCAGCAATCCAACGCCTATCCGATCAAATACCAAACCCGGCAGGCGCGCGCCCATAATCAGCGTGGCCAGGGTCAGCGCCGCCAGCGGGAAGGAATACGCCCAGGCGGAAATGAAGAACGGCAGGCGCAGAAAACGCACCGCGTTGCTGGCCAGGAGCAACGCTAAAAACAGGGCGGTGTAATACAGGATGCGGGCGAAGGCGTCCAGCTCGCCCGTCAGCCCGATATAGGCGATAAAGCCTACTGAGGGCGGCGCCAGCAGAATAAACAGCGTAGGCGCCAGCCGCACCGGCAATGGTTCGTGAAAAAACAGCCGATATAGCACGATAGTCAACAGCACAATCCAGAAGACCAGGCCAATGCTGAAAAAGAACCAGGATAGTTCCGGCGAGGCTAGACGCACCCCGGCGACCGGGATGATGATGTTGCCGACGACTGGAATGAACCAGGCGGGGTTGGCGTGCTTGATATCGTAGTGGGTGTGGTGAATCCAACTGCCGAAGATCGCCAGAGTGAATCCCAGATGCAGGATAGCGCCGGCGACCCAGAGCCAGAAAGCCGCGCCCGGCGCTGTTTCCAGATACGCAATCGCGAGCAGCAGCAGGGAAATCGACGCGGTAGGAAAAAAGTTGATGCGGATGGGATGCCGCATTTCCATACCAATGGCTTGCGGGTAACGCAGGGCTTTCAGGCCATAGATAATGAGCAGAATAACGAACAGGACGCTCACGATGCCGCGTAAGCCCGCGCTGATGATCGGAGGTGCTCCCAGGACGGTGTGCGCTTTTTGCCAGGCCAGCGTGAGACCGGCCAGGCCCATGACGGTTGAGAAAAACGCGATGGGAAAGTGTTCCAGACACGAATGCGAAGTTGCTGTGTTCGATGTAGTAGTTGATGTAGGGGGCATCGGCGTGGCGGTGTTCATGTCATCAATCCCGGGTTCGACATATATTAGAATAATCTAATATTATTATACTTGGTTCACCCTGAAAGGCAAACCGAGACTAACCTGTTCAAATTACAGATGCTGAAATTAAAATAAATCCTTCGGTTCCTTACTTCTCCATTCATGGAGGATTCATGATCCTGTGGGAAAATTTGCGAATGAAACTGATGACCGCCATAAATATTCTTCTGGTGAGCGCGATGCTGACGTTCTCGCCGCTGGTCTGCAGCGGAGAGAACGCTGATTTCCGGTCAGCGCTGTTATCGTCTCCAAAGCAGGGATATATCCTGCGCGGAGTCATTCAGCCCGCGACTGGCGCTGCCGTAGATAACGATGTCAACGATCCAAATGCGTTCTATCAATCCAACGACACGGTGTCCAGCGCGCAAGAGATTACCAATCCTGTCACGCTCAGTGGGTACGTCAACCAGCCGGGCAGCGGTCCAGCCGGTCGTTCCCGGGGTAGGGGCGATACAGTAGATGTATACAAAGTCAAGTTGCTGGCGGGCCAAACTGTCAGTCTGTTTATCGCCGGCGATGGCTTGCATGATGATCTGGATTTGGGCCTTTATGACCTTAAGGGCCAATTACTGGATATGTCATCCGGCCTGGATCGGGTTGAATCACTGGTTGTTGAGACGAGTGGCGATTACCTGATTGCCGTGGCGGCAGCCGCTGGCGCATCCAATTACACGCTGACTTTAGGTCAATCCTTGGCGGTTGCGAGTCATGACATGCGGCTGAGCGCTGCATTCATGCCGGGCGAGGCGGTGGTGCATTTCCGCGAGGGGCTGGCAACGGCGGCGCATGGAACCTGGGTGCGCGCCCAGGCGCGGGGATTGACCGCGCGCAGTCGGCAGGAACCCGGGGAACGCAACCGGTTGCTTCGATTAAACGACTGGCGAGGGATTCAATCCCCATCGCGTCCCGCTTGCGCGCTGCCGGCGGTACTGCCGGACGCCTCAGCGTCCGTCGATGCGGATGTTGAAGCCAGACTGGAAACTTTGTGCATGGTCAAGTCATTGAGTCTGGATCCGGACGTGGCAAGCGCCACGTTGAATTATCTGCGCCAACCGCTGTTCGTTCCCAACGACCCACTGTACCGTTTCCAGTGGCATTATCCACAAATCAATCTGCCACAGGCTTGGGACTTGACGACCGGCGCCGACACGATTGTCGCCGTGGTGGATACGGGGGTGGCGCTGGGACACCCGGACCTGCAAGGACAACTGATTACCGGCTATGACTTCATCAGCAACCGGGCCAATGCACTGGATGGCGACGGCATCGATCCCGATCCCAATGATGTGGGGGATCGCAGCAATCCGGATGGCAGCAGTTCCTTCCATGGCACCCATGTGTCCGGCACGGTGGCGGCGGCCACAAATAATCAGACTGGAGGCGCCGGCGTGGCCTTTGGCGCCAAGATCATGCCGCTGCGGGCCATCGGCAGATTTGGCGGCTCTTCATACGATATTGAACAGGCGGTGCGTTACGCTGCCGGGTTGCCTAATGATTCGGGGACGGTTCCGCCGCGCCGCGCTGATGTCATCAATCTCAGCCTGGGATCGACCGCCAGCTCATCTGCGGACCGCGCCGCTTATGCGCAAGCCCGCACTGCTGGAGTGGTCATTGTCGCCGCCGCCGGCAACAGCGCCAATAGCACCCCCCTTTATCCAGCCAGTTACCCAGGGGTCATCTCGGTCAGTGCAGTGACGATCAATAAAACGCTGGCGCCCTATTCCAGCTTCGGCCCAAACATTGACGTCGCAGCGCCCGGCGGCAGCACGGCGACCGATGTGAATGGCGATGGCAAGCCGGATGGCGTGTTAAGCACGGCCGCCAATGACGTCAATGACACGCTGGTTTATGATTATCCGATCTGGCAAGGCACGTCTATGGCGACCCCGCACGCTGCGGGCGTTATTGCGCTGATGAAAGCGCTCGCGCCGAATCTGACGCCCGATGACATCGATAACCTGTTGGCCAGTGGATCGCTCACCGACGATCTGGGCGCGGTAGGTCGGGACAATCGGTTTGGTTATGGTCTGCTGAATGCCAATAAAGCGGCGATTGCCGCCGCCAATAGCGGTGGCCAGCCTGTTGATCCGGTCCCGGTCCTGGCGGTTAACCCCACGGCGCTGAACTTTGGCATTGTCTCAAACCAGCAATCGCTGACCGTATTCAATGCAGGCCTCGGCGATTTGACGGTGAATCCGCCCACCGAGGATTCCGGCGGCTGGCTGATGATCGCCCCCGATGAGATTAACGCGAATGGGATGGGTTCGTATCAAGTATCGGTGAATCGGGATGGATTGGCGGATGGCGTTTACAGCGCCACTTTGACTTTTACGTCCAATGTCAACACCGCTGAGATCAAGGTCATCATGCAGGTTGCCAATAATCTGAGCGCAGGGGCGATTGGGCAGCAGTATGTCGTGCTGGTCAACATCAGAACCAGGCAATCAGTTTCCACGATGGCCCGGCGACAACCGGATGGCAGCTACGTTTACACATTGCGTGGTATTCCTGCCGGGACTTATCAGATTTTCGCCGGTTCCGACGCCAATAATGATTTCTACATCTGCGACGCGGGAGAATCCTGTGGCGCCTATCTTACCCTGGATGATCCGATCGCGCTCAGGGTCAGGCGGAATCGCCGAAATCTGAATTTTGTCAGCGGTTACACGTTGAATCTGGCCGATTTTCAGAGTGCGTCTACCAGCAGCAGACCTGGCCCGGTCGCGCGTCGCAAGGGTCGGGACTTGATAACAACGGACTGAGTGCTAGTTTTTGCGTTTTGCCCCTTCTCCTTCACGAGAGGGGCGCGTAATGGCTCCGCATCAGTCTCATATTCAGATCAATGGGTTCAGCGTTGATGGGTGCGCATATCATGACGACCCTACTTTTGCTGTTGCTCTTTGACCCGGGCTAAATAACGATCCGACCAGCGCGCCAGGGCATAAATGGGATAGCCGATCACCATCACCGCCAGCAGGATACAGATGGTGAGCGCAGCAACCTTAGGTAAGCGATCCCACCAGGTGTTGATGAAGTAAACCAGTCCCCAGATCAACAGTCCGGTAATCCCCAGGGAACCCAGAAAAGCCAGAAGGTCGCTGCGTTGCATGAATGTGTGTTATTCCATTGAATGAAAAACCCGGCTTCCCAAGGGCAACCGGGTTTGGAAAGGTCAACGTCCCCTCATCCTGTCTCCCCCGACAAGAATGGGGGAGAGTTGACGGCAGGAATGCCAGCCGGACCAGGACGATTGAGAATGGATATTACTTCACTGCCCGGTTATCCACCAGATCGGTGACGACATTCGGATCCGCCAGAGTGGAGGTATCGCCCAACGCATCTACTTCATTAGCTGCGATCTTGCGCAGAATGCGGCGCATGATCTTGCCGGAGCGGGGCTTGGGCAGGCCGGGCGCCCACTGGAGCGCGTCCGGCGAGGCGATCGGACCGCT
>JAGRHM010000200.1 GCA_020445005.1 Candidatus Competibacteraceae bacterium
TTTCCGCGCACGACAAGATTCCGCTGTTGCTGGGGATCCTGCGCCAGCAGGACCCCCGGCGCACCATGATCTTTGTCAACACGAAACGGGCCGCAGACCGGGTGACCGGTTATCTATTGGGCAATGGCTACGAAGCAGGCGTTCTGTCCGGCGATATTCCGCAGAACAAGCGCCTGCACCTGCTGCAAGCTTTCCAGCGTGGGGACTTACCCATTCTGGTAGCGACTGATGTCGCAGCGCGTGGCCTGCATATTTCGGATGTGACCCACGTTATCAATTTCGACCTGCCGCAAGATCGGGAGGATTATGTCCACCGCATTGGCCGCACGGCCCGCATCGGCGCCAGCGGCGACGCCATCAGTTTCGCCTGCGAAGAGTATGTGTACTCGCTGCCGGAGATCGAGGACTTTATCAGCCAGAAAATTCCGGTGCTGCCGATTACCGAAGATTTGTTGCTGGAGTATAAGCCCCCCAAGCGGCTGGAGCGCCGCCGGCCACCGGTGTCCGGTGGCGAATCGCGCGGTCGTAGCCGTGCGCCTCATCATCGACGACCGGCCAATCGTGGCTGAAACGGTACGCTTATGACTTCACTCTCATCCCCCAAGTGCAGCATCGCCAGCGGTCATCCCCGAGTGACGGAAGCAGCCTGCGCTATTTTGCGCGCTGGCGGTAATGCCTTCGATGCGGTCGTAGCCGCTGGTTTTGCCAGTGCGGTCACCGAGCCTGCTCTGACCAGTCTGGGCGGCGGCGGATTTCTACTGGCGCGCACCACGCAGGGGCGGGCGGTGCTGTTCGATTTCTTCGTCAATACGCCGGGTCATGGCTTGCGCGCCGGTGAGCTGCAACCGCATTTTCTGCCCATCACCGTGCATTTTCCCAGTTGCGAACAGATTTTTAATGTGGGCCTGGGATCAGCGGCGGTTCCCGGTGTCCTGCGGGGTTACCTGCACATTCACCGTCGGTTGGGTCGGCTGCCGCTGACCGAGGTGCTGGCGCCGGCTATTGATTTGGCCCGCGCTGGCGTGACGATTAACTCCGCTCAGGCTTATTTCCTGAAGTTACTGGTTCCAGTCATGACGCTGACCGGTATGGGGCGGACCCTGTTTCAGCCGGAAGGACGTTATTTGTGCGAAGGCGACCTTTTTCGTAACCCGGAACTGGCTGCTTTTCTGGAAACGCTGCCTGGCGAGGGCGAACGGGCCTTTTATGAAGGCGAACTGGCCCGGCAGATTGATCAGGACATGCGCGAGGGCGATGGGTTGCTCACGGCGGCGGATCTGGGCGCTTATCAGGTCATTGAGCGTGAGCCGCTGCCGGCTGATTATCGCGGCTTCCGGCTGTTGACTAATCCACCGCCCTCGTTTGGCGGTTCCCTGATTGCATTATCGCTGCGCCTGCTGGAAGCGCGCGAGGCGGGTGAACTCGGGTTTGGCTCGCCGGCGCATCTGGCGTTATTGACGGCGGTGATGCAGGAGGTCGAACGTCGCCGCGCTGAGGGTTATCTGAGCCCCGCTGATCTGGGGCAGCCTGGTTTAAGCGAAAGTCTAGAGCGAGTGCGCCAGGTTTCGGGCGGCACCACCCATGTCAGTATTTGCGACGCTGAGGGCAACGCCGCCAGCATGACTACGTCCAATGGCGAGGGTTCCGGTTACTTTGTTCCCAATACGGGCATCATGCTCAACAATATGATGGGCGAGGATGATTTGCACCCTGAGGGTTTCCACGTCAGTCCGCCGGGTGTGCGGGTGGCGTCGATGATGGCGCCGTCGCTATTGCTGGAGGGCGACCAGCTTCGGCTGACGCTGGGCAGCGGCGGCAGCAAACGGATTCGCACCGCTTTGCTACAAGTGATTAGCAACAGCGTGGATTTTGGCATGAGTCTTCGGCAGGCGGTTGAAGCGCCGCGCCTGCACTGGGATGGTCAGCAAGCGCAGATCGAGCCGGGTTTTAGCACAGTGGCGCTAGCCGCGCTGGGGGAGCGCTGGCCGCTCAACCAGTGGCTGATCCAGGATGTTTACTTTGGTGGGGTTCACGCCGCGACACCCGATGGCGAAGGTGCGGGCGACCCGCGCCGCGGCGGTCACGCGGCGGTTATTGAATCGATCTGAAAGAGACAGCGCGCGCTTGATGGGTTTATCTCTGGCTACACGAGCTCATTCCAAAAAAATTCTAAGAAAAAAAAGAAATAACTCACGTTAGTATTAACCTCTCACCCGCTCTAACCAATCCACGGCTTCGGCAATGCCGGTCGGCGCCAAGGGCGGCGTGCGTGGTTGCGCCAGCAACTTTTGCAACGGCTCCACTAACTCACCGGTCGCCAGTTGCCGGCGGCTGATCTTGACGCCGTTGCCTTGTTCCTGCAACCAACGACTTAACCACGGCTCCTCCGGCCAATCGTCCCGCGCGACATAGAGAACCCGCACCCCGTTGCAGACCGCTTCGGTGAATGCGCCATAGCCGGGTTTGGTAAACAGCACATTGCAGGAGCGGATCAGATCCACCATGCTCATATCGGCCAGTCCCCACCAATCGGGCATATCCGGCCGCGCCGCATTCCAGGCCGGCGGCGTCAGCCAGCACACTCCTGGCAATCTCGGCCACGCTTCGAGCGGCGGACGCATATCGACTCCGCCCAATCCCATCAGCGCCAACGTCTCGTCACCGCGCAAGCCGAGCCGCTGGTTAATCTCCGCCCGCCGATCCTGACCCAATGCGGCAATGGGCCCAATGGGTTGTGCATTATCTAATTCAGGCATGGGCATGGACGGCGCTGGTTGCAGGAAAGCTGCCGCACTGTTGTAGGCCGCTAGCATCGGCGCGCGCAGTGCTTCCAGGTCCGGTTCACCGTGACCATAGCCGGCCAGAATATCCGCCCAGTTCAGCGAACATAGCGCCAGTGCCGGGATGCCCAGTCGCGCAGCAGCGGCCAGGCTCAAATAAGGGACATCGGCCAGCAGCACATCCGGAGCGGCGGCGCGCAGGAGCTGTTCCTGCCAGGCCAGCCGCGTATCCCAGTCGGCATGGAACGCCCGATAAGCCGCCAGACTTTCCGCGACCTTGGCTTCCAGCGCATCGGCCATCACCATGCCAAAATCGGCCGCACCCTCGATGACTGTGAATTCCCCGGCAATGCGGCTACGTAGCACGGCTTCTGGCAACAGGCTTTGCACGGTCAGTCGTCCTTCCGGGAAATGTCGTCGCCATGCATTCAGCACCGGCGCAACCTGCGCCAGGTGGCCGAAACCATGCCCGGACAGAGCTAGATAAACATGCGAATTATAGGTCATTTCTCTCTCATAAATTTTTTTGCCATGCTGCTTGCTTGCTTCATGGACTCGAAGCGCCTAAACTAAAAATACAACAAGTCCGTTTCGTTTTGGCAAAAAATTG
>JAGRHM010000201.1 GCA_020445005.1 Candidatus Competibacteraceae bacterium
ACACCATCATCGGCGCCGGCGCGGCCTCTGGGGGGGTCATGGATGCGTCAAATCTCATCAAGCCTATGCTGGCCTCGGGCGACATGAAATGCATCGGTTCGACGACTTATCAGGAATATCGGGGCATCTTCGAGAAGGATCGCGCCCTGGCGCGGCGCTTCCAGAAAATTGATGTGGTTGAACCGACCATTGAAGAGGCGTACCAGATTCTGCGCGGCCTTAAGACCCGCTTTGAGGATCATCACGATGTCAAATACGCCGACAAGGCGTTGCGCGCCGCAGTGGAATTGTCGTCGCGCTACATCAACGACCGTCATCTACCGGATAAGGCGATTGACGTTATCGACGAAGCCGGCGCCAGCCAGCGCTTGCTACCGGTCGCCAAGCGCAAGAAACTGATTAATATCACCGACATTGAGACGATCATCGCCAAGATTGCCCGCATTCCACCTAAGTCGGTGTCATCGTCGGATAAGGACACCTTGCGCAATCTGGAGCGGGATCTGAAGCTGGTGGTGTTTGGCCAGGACGAAGCGATTGAGATATTGGCCAACGCCATCAAAATGGCGCGGGCCGGTTTGGGCAATGAACAGAAGCCGATCGGCAATTTCCTGTTCGCGGGGCCAACCGGGGTGGGCAAGACCGAAGTGACCCGGCAACTGGCCAAAATCATGGGCATTGAGTTGATCCGCTTCGACATGTCCGAATATATGGAGCGCCATGCGGTCTCGCGGTTGATTGGCGCGCCGCCCGGTTATGTCGGATTCGATCAGGGCGGGCTGATGACCGACGCCATTCTCAAACACCCACATTCCGTCCTGTTGTTGGACGAGATCGAAAAGGCCCATCCCGATGTGTTCAACCTGTTGCTACAAGTCATGGATCACGGCACGCTGACCGACAACAACGGACGCAAGGCCGACTTTCGTAACGTCATCATCGTGATGACCACCAATGCCGGCGCAGAGCTGATGGACCGACCTTCGATCGGCTTCACAAGCCAGGATCACAGCAGCGACGGTATGGAAGCCATCAAGCGCATGTTTTCGCCGGAATTCCGCAACCGGCTGGATGCCGTCGTTCAGTTCAAGGCGCTGACCCCGGTCACCATTGCCCAAGTCGTGGACAAGTTCCTGATCGAGCTGGAGGCCCAACTGGAATCCAAGAAGGTCACACTGGAAGTGGACGCTGAAGGACGGGTCTGGCTGGCCGAGCACGGTTACGATCCCAAGATGGGCGCACGGCCGATGGGGCGCGTTATTCAGGAAAACATCAAGCGCCGCCTGGCCGAAGAACTGTTGTTCGGGCGGTTGGTAAACGGGGGGCATGTGGCGGTTACAGTGCGCGAGGGCGACTTACAGGTGGAGATCGCCGAGGAAGAGGTCGTGCCGTAGCGCAACGGAGCAAAGCATCGGCAGAAAAGCTGTCCTGTCGCGCGCTTCTTTCGGAAAAACAGGTCGGGCGGAATAGCGCGATTAGGGAATAGTCACCGCCCGCGATAGACAATACGCCCTTTGGTTAGGTCGTAGGGCGTTAACTCCACCTTCACTTTATCGCCGGTCAGAATGCGAATGTAATGCTTGCGCATCCGCCCGGAAATATGGGCGGTTACAACATGGCCATTTTCCAGTTGTACCCGGAACATGGTGTTGGGGAGGGTATCGATCACGGTACCCTCCATTTCGATATGATCTTCTTTAGACAAGTTTCTTAATCCCTTCCTATATCAGGGCTGTGATTTAAGGCGCGTAACGATAGCGAAAATCCTTTAGCGTGGCAACACCTTTGACTCGATGAGTTCCGCCAGGCATCTCTTGATTGTCTATCATACCCAGACCGGTCATACCCGTGCGATGGCGCGCGCTGTTTTCCGTGGCGCGCGGCGGGTTCCAGAAGTGCAAACCCGGCTGAAAATGGCGCTGCGCGCAGAATTGAACGATTTGTTATGGGCGGACGGTTTACTACTGGGAACGCCGGAGAATTTCGGCTATATGTCTGGGGCGCTGAAGAACTTTTTGGATCGCACCTATTATCCGGCACAGGGTAAAATCAGCGGCCTGCCGTATGCAGTTTTTATCAGCGCCGGGAATGACGGAACCGGCGCATTGAACAGCATTGAACGGATCGCGCGCGGCTATCCTCTGAAACCGGTGTGCGATCCGATCATCGCGCGGGGTGAATTAGATGCTGAAGTGCTGGAACATTGCGAGGAACTGGGCGAAACCATGGCCTCGGGGGTCGCGTGGGGAATTTTTTGAGGATCAGGCCGTTTTTAAAGGGAGTGAAGCGCGCCGCGCCGCAACGCCCCTCAACCGGTAAACGAGGCGTGTGGCGCTGGATGAAGCGAACCTTCTGGAGGTTGGCGGGGTTGTTCATCCTGACCTCGCTTTTTCTGGTAATAGCATTGCGCTGGGTGCCAGCGCCGGGGTCCAGCGTAATGGCGCAGCACTGGATCAAGGCGACATGGGCGGGACAGCGCAACGCGCTGCGTTATGACTGGACCCCTTACGCGGACATTTCGCCACACGCTGCGCTGGCCGTGTTGGCTGCCGAGGATCAGCGCTTTCCCGATCATTGGGGAGTTGATTTTGTTGAACTTCAGAAGGCGCTGAAGCATATTCGGAAAGGCCAGCCAACACGCGGGGCCAGCACTGTGACCCAACAGGTCGCGAAAAATCTTTTTCTGTGGTCAGGACGCAGTTGGATCCGCAAGGGATTAGAAATCTGGTTTACCGTACTGTTGGAATGTTTATGGCCCAAGCAAAGAATTTTGGAAGTTTATCTGAACATTGCCGAATTTGGCGAGCTTACTTTTGGCGTGGAGGCCGCCAGTCGACGTTTTTTCAACAAGTCGGCGGCCCACTTAACGGCTGGCGAGGCGGCAAGATTAGCGGCGGTGCTGCCCAATCCCTTACGCTATCGGGCAGATAAACCCTCTCACTATGTCCTCAAGCGCCAGCGCTGGATTGAACGACAGATGCGGCAATTAGGCGGCGTAACGTATCTTGATAAACTTTGATCATAAATCGCATACAACCCTACATTGGTGAAAGTATCATGCAAGATCTTCAAGCCGGCGCCGCCGGAGCATCGCCCCCTGTCGGATGGTTATCCCGTCGGATGTTGAATGGACTGGCTTTTCTGGTGTGCGTCAGTTGTTTGGTTTTTGCCTATTATGTACAGCATTACCAAGGATTCGAGCCTTGTCCGCTGTGCATCTTTCAGCGTTTGGCGTTGCTGGCGGTCAGCCTGGTTTTTCTGGCGGCGACTCTGCATAACCCCCACGAGTGGGGTGCGAAGATCTATGGGGTGTTGATAGCGCTGGTTGCCGGAGTGGGCACCGGAATCGCGGCGCGGCATGTCTGGTTGCAACATCTACCGCCAGAGGAAGCGCCGCGTTGCGGACCCAGCCTGGAGTATATGCTGGAAGCATTCCCTCTGAATGAGATGATTCGGGAGGTGCTCACCGGTTCCGGCGAGTGCGCCAAAGTAGATTGGACATTGCTGGGTTTCAGCATGCCACAGTGGACCTTATTGCTGTTTATTGGGTTGCTCATTGTTGGAGTTTGGGGCAACTGGCGGCTGCGGCGTTAAAGACGGAGGTCGATGGTCTCAGCGCGCTTCTACCTGTGCGCCGATTTGACCGGTTCATACATCACTACATCTGGCCAAATACCCGCCGAGCGGCCGTAACAGTAGCGTCGATATCCTCCTCGGTATGCGCCGAGGACATGAATCCGGCCTCAAACGCGGATGGCGCAAAGTAGATGCCCTCGGTCAGCATGCCATGGAAGAAAGCTTTGAACCGCTGGATGTCGCAGGCCATCGCCTGGGCATAACTAGCGACCGGCTCGGTGGTAAA
>JAGRHM010000202.1:0-1561 GCA_020445005.1 Candidatus Competibacteraceae bacterium
CCTATCTGTGCCGGCGCGACGGCACCTGGGACAAGCAATCCAAGCTGCATATCACCCCCGACGAACAAGCCTACTGGGGTCTGCAGGGTGGCGATCGACTCCAGGTGTTCGAGACCGATATCGGCAAAATCGGCATCCTGATCTGCTATGACGTCGAATTTCCCGAACTGCCGCGTCTGTTGGCCGATCAGGGGATGCAAATCCTGTTTGTCCCCTTTTGGACCGACACCAAAAATGCCTATTTGCGGGTGCGGCGCTGCGCGCAGGCCCGCGCCATCGAAAATGAATGTTATGTGGTCATTTCCGGCAGCGTAGGCAACCTGCCGAGAGTGGAAAACATGGACATCCAGTATTCCCAGGCGGCGGTGTTTACTCCCTCCGACTTCGCCTTTCCTCACGATGCCATCGCCGCCGAGGCGACGCCGAATACCGAGACGTTGCTCATCGTTGACCTGGACCTGGACAATCTCAAGGAACTGCGCGTGCATGGCAGTGTGCGCAACTTTCGTGACCGACGGATGGATCTTTACAAGATCGCCTGGACCGGTCGAGGCTAAAAATAACGCCAATCCATCGACTTGCGAGCTTGTGCCCAGGATCACAACCGGATGGATTGACGAAAGCCGTTCACGTTCTAGACTTAACTCGCAAGTTCCTGAACCGGACCAGCGTCAAACGCCTTCAAGCGGCTGATCTGCCTCTGGCTACGGATATGACAACTCTATATCCACCTAAGGAGAAACCCTGCAATGTCCGATGTCAAACTTTACCCAGTGCCTGCCGAAGTCGCCGCCCACGCCTGGATTAACAATGATCAATACCTGGAAATGTATAAGCGTTCGGTTGATGATCCCGAGGGCTTCTGGGCGGAGCAGGCGAATCAATTCGTGACCTGGTTCAAGCCCTGGGACAAGGTGCTGGACTGGGATTTCACCAAGGGCCACATTCACTGGTTCGGGGGCGCCGAACTCAATGTCAGTTATAACTGCCTGGATCGTCATCTGGACACGCGCGGCGATCAGGTCGCCATCATCTGGGAAGGCGACAGCCCGAATGAGGACAAAAAAGTCACTTATCGGGAATTGCACCAGGACGTTTGCAAATTCGCCAACGCCCTGAAGAGCCTGGGCGTCAAACGAGGCGATCGGGTCTGCATCTACATGCCCATGATCCCGGAAACCGCCGTCGCCATGCTGGCCTGCACCCGAATCGGCGCTATTCACTCTATCGTCTTTGGCGGCTTTTCGCCTGACTCGCTGAAGGACCGGATCATCGATGCCGAATGCAACGTCGTCATCACCTCCGACGAGGGCCTGCGCGGCGGACGCCAGGTGCCGATGAAAGCCAATGCTGACAAGGCGTTGCAAAGCACGCCCAGCGTCCAGAAAATGGTGGTGGTCAAGCGCACCGGCGGTAATGTCTCCTGGGTGGAGGGCCGTGACGTGTGGTATCACGACGTCATGGCCACAGCTTCCGTAGACTGTCCGCCGGAGCACATGGGGGCTGAAGACCCCTTGTTCATCCTCTACACCTCCGGTTCGACCGGCAAGCCCAAGGGCGT